>NZ_JACGUX010000080.1:0-295187 GCF_014076915.1 Colwellia sp. MB02u-14 | reverse complement strand
TCCATAGGATTTAAGTAGTTAAGTATTTAAGTATGTAAGTATTTAAGTATTTAAGTAACAATATCATGGTGGCTTAAGGAAAACTGATTAATTACAACGTCATTAGTTCGACAAACTGATGATGAAGACACCAAGCCAATGAAAGTTATCGTTATGATAATGAAAGCACAGCTAAACGAACGTAAAGATGTTCAATGCTGGGCATCAAGTGATCTCATAAAATATGAACATTTAACAAAAAACTAATAAAAGCGCTTTCGAGCGTTTTTTAATTTTAGTCTGTACATAGTATAAAAATTACCTTTGTTAAATAAAATTCAAATATAACAATAAATTAAAGTCACCATCAGATATTTCATTCTAAAAAGTGGTCTTATCAATGATGTCAAGGTATGTACTACGTAACTAATTCCTGACACATTAGTTGAATGTTTATATGAAAATGCGTGTAAAACCTAAAACAAACTTGACTGATTATTCATCAAGCGTTATGAATAGGTAAAAATTAAAAGAAATCCTATGAAAAAAATTATTCCTTTAGTGCTTATTCCTACATTGTTAATGAATGCGGCTTACGCAACGTCGATTTTTAATAGTGACATTGAAAACTTAATTACCACATTGAAAGCACCTACACCGATTATTAGTGACTTAAAACAACTCACTGATGAAATTGGTGGCCGCTTAACAGGCACACAGGCAAATAAAAAATCGGTTAACTGGGCGTTGAAAAAATTTCATGAAGCCGGTGTAACAGCAAAAAAAGAGCCCTTCACAATGCCACGGGCTTGGTCAGAGAAAACGATTAGTGCTAAAGTGTTTAATCGCCAAATAAATTTTTCACCACGCATAGTTGCTATGCCGTTCACTAAAAAGACACATTATCGAGGCCTTACGGCAATAATTGTTAACCTAAATAAAGGCACAGAGTCTGATTTTGAAAAAGTAAATACCGACCTTTATCTCAAAGACAAATGGCTCCTTATTGAAACCGACATCTTGGATGATAAAATTGGCATTAATGGCCTTTTTCAAGAGTATACCAATGCCGTAACGATTGAAGAAAGAGCGTTAGCTGTAGAGGCCACAGGTATTATTTATATGTCTTCACGGCCAAAAAACCTATTATATAGACACTTACCAAGCTCTGGGGTTGATAACAAGTTACCTATTGTTGTGATGGAAAGAGAAAGTGCTCAACGTACTCAGCGTTTAATCAATTCAGGCGAATCACTTAAGTTAACCGCAAAGATAAATATATTAGGTGAAAAATCTTATCAAGCTAATAATGTTGTCGCTGAAATAACAGGTGACACCTTCCCAGAACAAATAGTCTTGATAGGAGCGCATATAGATTCTTTTGATTTAGGGACCGGCGCATTAGATAATGGCGCAAATGTGAGTTTAGTCATTGACCTTGCACGTCAAATCAAAAAACTGGGTATTGTACCTAAACGCACCATCCGCTTTGTACTCTTTAATGGTGAAGAACAAGGTATGTACGGTTCGTGGGGGTATACGCAAACACACATAGATGAGTTAGATAATCATATTTTAGCTACCACCATAGATATTGGTACGGGGGCTATTTCAGGCTTTTTTATTAATGGTCGAGAAGAAATCAAAGCATCTGTTGACAGTGTCTTACATCCAGTTGCTGAATTAGGTCCATTCAGCCAAGTTATCGATCCGGTTGTTGGTACTGATAATTATGATTTTATGATGCAAGGTATTGCAAATTTAGTCGCTAACCAAGCCAATGCTAATTATGCTTCAAACTATCATGCACAATCAGACACCTTTGACAAAGTAGACCAGTGGCAGTTGAAAATAAACTCAGCCATTATGGGCGCAACTATTTTAGGTATTGCTAACCTTGACGAAATTCCATGGCAACGCCAAACCGCAGAGCAGGTGGTAGAAATGGTAGAAAAATTTAATATTGAACAAGCAATGAAAACCTTCGGTTTACAACAAGGCTGGCAAGATAATAAACGAGGAATTCAGCACTAAATCTAACGGACAGTTTAAAACTAAAATAGCCGCTACATAATAATATCTAGCGGCTTTATGCCTACATTTAGCTTAAAGCACAATTTATCTTCACATTAAAAGTCATTGATACATATTTTATATTCTGATTATAACAAAATAAAATTTAGCTTTTTTACCTCTATTATCTATACTTAGTCAAATGTTATTGATGGAGTAATAATATGAGAAGAATCCCTCCTTCACTGGTCAAAACATGGATATTTCTTATTAAAAGTAAAGATCCACGACTCGCAAAACAAAAGTTTTGTGCTTATAGAAAAATCAGGGAGCTGTTTGGTAATAGCGATATTGCACAATTGTATATTGAACAATATATTGATCGAGATATCGAAGTCGTCATTATTTAAAAGAGCAAACGAGTAGCCATTAAGTTAATCCCTACTCGTCTGTAAACTCTCTACATTTGCTTATCAAGTCGTACCGAACCGTTTTCCAGATAGATAAGTCGAATAGCATCGTTACGTTGGAAAATCATTTTTGAGTCTAAGTATTGCACAACCATAAACAACTTACCTTCCTCTGTTTTTATCATTAACTCGACTAAATGAAGGGTCTTGCGTTGATATTGAGGGTTTTTGCTATGACTAATAGCCCCCCCTAACAAGGCACCAAGAACCGTTGCAACGTCTCGTCCATTGCCACTACCGAATTGATTTCCAATCGCGCCACCGATAAGTGCGCCACCAAAAACTTCCCACCCCTTATTTTTATCTTCTATGAGCTCTTCTTCAGTAATATTTCTTACTGATTGAACAGTCCCGAACAAGACTTTTTTAACAGGAACCGCTTTGTTCCTGTCATAATCAGCATTCGCTGGTATACTTAATAAAACAGTCAATAGACATAAACAAGAAAATAGAATTGTTTTCACAATATCCTCCTTAAATGATTAATGGCGGTGTTACCAACCTACCGATTCTTTCGCTTTAGTTTTACGTATCTCAGTTTCATCTGCCCATTCAACAAGTCCACTTTCTAAATCCATTAAACGTAAAGTAAATTTATAATAAACATCAGATTTGTCTTTGTTAGATTTCACAATGCTTGATAAATTGCCATAAAGCATATACTCAGCACCTATTTGCTTACCAAACTGCACGGCTTTGCTTGTATCAACCATACCACCACCTTGTTGAAATTTGATTTGTTCACGAGCAGCTTCTACTCGACCCATATCAACAAACCGAAATTTCCCTGAACGTAACAATTTAGTAGAAATAGAATCAGTTATTGACTCTGTATCGATGTGCTCGCTCGTTTTATTTTTAATGCGCTCAACAAACATTATTGGCCGTTTATTTTGCGTTAACGTACCAACAACAGGTGATAATAATAGAGAGTCTGTCATATCTCCTGCTACTTTTTGTAAATCGGTAGAGCCAAAGTTAATGTCTGTTGTTTCAACAGCCGTAGCATCACCATAGCGAACAACCGATTTTTGTGCGCAACCAGCAACCATCGTAATAGCTAAGCCAACAGTCGTAGCAATAATTAATTTTTTCATTTGTACTTCCTTAATAAATAACGTAATAATTTTAAATTTTTAGTATCTGTATGCCTTTTCGGGAACCTCCCTCACATAGACAGTAAATGAAGCAACTTGATCATTTGGTGCGAGTCCTTTTAGGATTGTCGACTGAAAACCATGTAATTCAACTGGCTGCCACGGTGTTTTTCGTGATTCTACAACAAAACCTTGCACATCAAACCAGTTAAAATGATATTGCAATTTCAGAGACTTTTTATAAGTACTTTTAAGTGCTACGTTAACCTCTAATAAGCCGTTTGCCTTTCTAGACTTAACATCGACAATTTTTAGTTGTTGCCCCAATTTAGGATTATGTACTTCTAAATGCTTTGAAAAGTCATCGCCTTGCGTCATCTCACTGGTGCCTGCTCCTGATGTTATGGGCATTGCACAGCCAAATAAAATAAGCGAACTGATAATAATAAACGCTGAAAGACTAATGAAATTTTTCATACTCTTCTCCTTACATATTTATAGTTTGATAACCGGTGTAATCGCCTATTGCGGTAAAATTAATTAAAGTGGTTTTATTCTTCGTAACCTCAACATTAATCACTTCTTTTTTACCTGCAAACGAAATTACTAATGTCTTATGCCCTGCCTCAATATTATTTATTCTCATTATTTGTACATTGTCAGGTAAGCTAGACCAACTTCGCGTGTCTGCTTTTTCCGATGCTATATTATAAAGGCTTGCTAAAATATTACCGACATCCCCTCCAGACTTACTCAAATTATGACGTATTTGTTCTTTGGCAACTAAACGGATCGCTTGTCTTGTCACTAATCCTGGTAATTTTTCTTGCAAATCTTTACTCGCTAAGGACTGAAGTCTAACAATTTCTTGTGATAGATAACTTTTCTCATCAAGACGAATATTCAGTGGCATTAATGTTGATAAACTGCCCCGATATACGGGTAAAGCAAAAGTAAAAAATTTAAAATCTGCGCGAGTATTAAAAACAGGTAAATTCAAACTGGCTTCCTGCTTTGCGCTGACAATACCTTGTTCAAAAATAACAACTATTTGACCTGAGTTTTCTTGATTTACCGCTTGGTACGGTCCGAATTTCTGTTCAAAGCGCGTATAATCTTCATGCATGCCTAATTTTTTTGCCAAGCGCAGTACATCTTGTTGCAAATAAGTATTATTTGGATAAATTTCTATTGCCCGTTTGTAATCAATATACGCATCATTAGGCTGTTTACCTGCTTCGTACAGCAAACCTGAGAGATAAAAAGTAAAAGCATTTTGAAAACTATTTTTAACCTCTCCAATTAAGCCAGCCATTGATGGATAATTTGTGTTTAATTCATTTGCGTTAAGACCTTTATCAGCCATAGCTTCTTGAGCTTTGTAAAGTTCGGCTTGGTTTGTTTTTAGCGCATTTTCTTGAACTAAATTAGCACGCCGAACTTCGACTAAAGCGCCTTCTAACCGCCCTTGATATAAATAATTCAAAGCTTGATAAGAATGCAGCATACCTTGTTCGTATGAAGGAATTTCATACCCAATAGCATTATCATTAGTCACCACTGCACTGACCTTTTGAAGCCCATTACTTATTTGTATTTTTGCCGCTTGCTCTTGTGCCTGCACCTGCTGGTAGGCTATTTCAAAACTCTTTTGACTCGCTACCCAATTATTATTAAGGAACTGCAAGCGTGCTTTCTCTAATTGACTCAAGCCATAATTATTATGATGCTTATTAACAGATACAATCGATGTTTCTGCGGTAACAAACTCACCTTTTAACTGGGCTAAACGAGAAGGTTGCATTTGCTGACTGTAACCAAAAAATAAGTCACTCATTCCTATAGATGTGCAGCCAACAAGCATTGCTACTGAAAACATAAGACAAATTTTTATTGATAAATTTTTAAGCATAAAGTCTTTCAAGTAACCCTAAATTGTTGAGGATATGATAACACTTAATTAACCACTCCTACTCTTCATTAGCTAAGCGGTAAAATTAATACTAAACAGTAAATTAGGCAATATAAAAATTGTGAGTAAATTGTAAGAATTCTGTAATTTTTGATCAATATTTACTGATAGGTAATCATTAGCGCTTAAATTTCGCCCCGTACTTAGCCAATTTATTACGCTTGGTGTTGCTCACGTGCAACAAAAACCTTATCTGCCATATTTTAAACATATTTTGTCAGTACTTCGCCCTTATACTGCCCGCACTAACACTCAATGCTTTGTTTAAATACCCACACCACATAAAAACAAGAGCAAAGCATGTTCTCTTCTAAAAAAAGCCTAAAATTTGTAGATTATCAAGACTCCTATTATTACCGACAACAGCGTAAAAAGCGTCGTAATAAATGGTTGAAAATATCACTTATATTATTACTTATCGGGTTTTTCGCCCTATTTTTCATACCATTCGCACAAAGTAATAATATGGATATGGACAAAATGATAGCGAATGATAATTCGCTCATTGAGGGGCCTCAACTGCATTTTGAACACCCTAACCCAACAATGCGTGCAACGTTTCCTGTTGATATTAAGGCCGACGTTGAAATTAATGGTTTGGTGGCTCATGTAACAATGCAACAAACATTCATTAACCCTCATGCGATTACCTTAGAGGGGGCCTATCAATTTCCCTTACCGGAAGGTGCCGCGGTAAAAAAATTACTAATAAGCGTTGGTGATAAAGAGATAGTGGGTAAAATAATGGAAAAAGAAACAGCAAGAGCTGTTTATAAAAAAGCGAAAACAAAAGGTAAAAAAGCAAGTTTAGTTGAACAACATCGTCCTAATTTATTTATGAATAAAATAGCAAACATCCCTGCACAATCAACTGTTGTTGTGACTTTAACTTTCATTATGCCCGTATCTTATCATCAAAATAAATTCAATTTTCGCCTGCCTCTTGCTATAACAAAAAGGTATCAACCACTTTCATACCATCAAATAACTGATGGTCCCAAGAAAAACCCAACGACAAGTTCAACGACAAGTTCAACACTACATTATCCGCCAATAGCTCGCAGTCAATCATCAATAACTATTAAGTTAACTGCTGGCGTTGCTATTACCTCTATCTTCAGTGCGAGTCATCAAATAACAATGCGCCCGTTAAATAGTGATCAAAACGGTTTTTATATTACGTTAAAAAAAGCGCCCGTGGTGTCTAATAAAAGCTTTACTTTAAGCTGGCAGTTATTGCCAAGCGTTCAAGCTCAAGTCAGCAGCTTTTCGCAAGAAATTTCAGGGGAACATTATACTTTACTCACATTCTTTCCGCCAAAATTAGACCAAGCACAAGTCATTGCACGAGATATTATTTTTATCATTGATACTTCAGGTTCAATGCAAGGTCCCTCGATTGAACAAGCGAAAGCAAGTTTAAAGCTAGCGATATTACAACTTAACGAAAAAGACAGCTTTAATATCATCGCTTTCGATGACGAAACTCAATTATTGTTTCCCTTCACTACCATGGCTACAGAAAAAAATATTACAACCGCACAGCAATTTATTAGCGAATTGACGGCCGATGGCGGCACTGAAATGTATCGACCACTGAGTAACGCCTTAATAATGAAAAAAAGTGCAATGCAATCAGCAAAAGCTATTCGCCAGATAGTCTTTATGACTGATGGTGCTGTCGCTAACGAATTTGAGCTTATGCAGCTACTGAGCAACGCTCAAGGAAATTTTCGTTTATATACCGTAGGCATTGGTGGCGCACCTAATGGCTATTTTATGAAGAAAGCGGCTCAGTTTGGTAGAGGGAGTTATGTATTTATACAAAATAACAAAGAAATTGAAGTAAAAATGAGCGCGTTCATGAAAAAAATAAGTCGACCAGCAATCACGAACATTGAATTAATACTCGATAATCAAGTTCATCAATACGTTGAAGTTTATCCTAAAAAGATCCCTGACTTGTATTTCGGTGAGCCATTGCAAGTTGCACTTAAATCCCAGTTTCCTATGACGAGTATCCAATTATCGGGAAATACAGCATCGGCGCCTTGGTACCAACAATTAATTATTAATAGCCAGCAATCATTCAAAGGTACTTCAACACTTTGGGCTCGAAGAAAAATAGAGAGTTTGCTCGATAGTCTAGTCAGTGGAGCTAATAGCCAACAGGTAAAATCAGCCGTTATTAGTACATCGCTAGATCATCAAATAATTTCTCCGTACACCAGTTTTATCGCCGTAGAAAAACAACCCCAAACTACGTTGTTACTCGCTAAAAAAAGCTTATCAGCTATTGAAAAAGCTAAATACAGTGTGATCCAAGCCCACGAGAGTTTGCGGGTTGCTATGCCGCAAACAGCTATAGGTTGGCAGTTGCAATTTATGCTCGGCCTCTCGATATTATTATTGGTCATCCTCTATGACTTTACCTGGCTCGCAAGTAAACGCTTCAAATGGAGGTTTCGCCGTGCAAAGCATCATTAAAACCTCACTGCTTGTTATCGGTAGCTTACTTTGTCTCCATGCCAGTTGGTTACCCACCAAAGGATGGCTATCTCAACAATTAATGAGTTACAGTTGGCATCAAAGCATTGATTTAAAGCAAAAAATTAAACCTTGGCCTTGGGCTGACACTTACCCAATTGCAGAACTTTTATTTCAACGTTTAAACAAACGTGTTGTCGTGCTTAACGGCGGAGATGCCACCACATTGGCTTTTTCAGTCGGTGCCATTGCCCCTTTTAATCAAACCATGAGTAAGCAACCACTTGTGGTTGCCGGACATCGAGATAGTCACTTTTCATTTCTCGACGAGGTATTTATCAACGATATAATTTCATTGACTGACGAAAATGGTCAAAACCAGCGTTATCACGTTGAAACGATTGATATTATTGACGCTTCAGCAGGCTATCTACCAATTTCAGCCAATGACTCGCAGTTAATTTTAATCACTTGCTACCCTTTTACAAATACATCGATCAACAGCAATGAAAGGTATGTGATAACCGCACTAAAAATCTAAAATTCATATTGATAAATATCCCCTTCAATCGGTTTTAGCCGTACCCAGAAAATATTTAATTGGTCAGGCGACACTACATATTGGTGAACAAAATCATGAGGTTTTGTCATCAATAATTGTTCTTCACCCGTTTCAATGTCATGCTGCCAAATCCCCGTAGCTTTTCGGTAAAAATACAGTTGGTTATTAATAACCTGCCAATTAAGCCAATTGATGCGATTAAAATCTTCAATTACAAGCCATTCTGTTGGCTCTGCTAGTTTTTTACGCCACAAACCGTCTACAGTAAACTTAGAATAATAAAGATACTGCCCAATAATTCTGCCACTGTATCCACCAGAATAAGTCAGTTGACTATGCTTATTCGTAGCGCGTTGGTATAACCATAACTGCCAATGTCCAGAATGGTTGCTACTATAGATAATGTCTTCTTTATTACGCTTATCATAGTTGGCAACATAACTACTTTTTGGCTCAGAAAATACCGCTTCAGAAACACCTTTTTCGAGATCTAACTCAAAAACGACACCATGTTTAGTAAATAATACACGTTTCCCGTCGTCAGACAGTTCATAGCGAACGAACTGCAAATCAAAGGGTAATTTCACATCAATTAATGTTGCTTCGCTGCCTTCTATTTTCCACCAATGATGACTCTTGTAACGCGTTGACAACACTAATTTTGTATTAGCTTGCATGCGCGGCAGTAGCTCTGCTCGTGCACTTTGTTGCCAAACGACATCACGATTATTGTGAATGTCATATTTCACAATTTCACTAACAATACTGGAACTACTCACTAATAATGAAGGCGCTTTCATACATGGAATAACCGCTAATGAGTTAATTTTGAATGCTAGTTGTTTTAATGGCTGGTATCGGCTGTCAGCGTTTAAAACATAAAGATTATTATTATCTGCAATAATTAATGCACTTTTATTTGGATGCCAAACAAGGTTACTCACCCGCAGATCTACCGTATATTCTGCCACTTGAAATTCTGCTTCGTTAATAATGATTTTGGATTTATTTTCATTAATATAACGAATAATAGCTAAGTGATTATTTTGACTATTATAAGAGAAGTGAAAATCACCCTTGGTATTATCTTTACTGCTTGGATTTGTTATTTGTCTTAATCGGCTAGTCTTTATATTATAACTAAATACTTGGTATGGATGAGATTTACTGAAACGCTTATTAAAATAAAAGGTATCATTTTGTCCCCAAACTAATGAGGTTGGTGGCTCATCGCAGGTAAATAATGTGTGCTTTTCCTTTGTTAATACATCATAAACCGCCATTGAACACTGATTATCAATGGTTGTTGAAAAAACAATATTTTTTCCATTGCCATTAATTGCCGCAAAGGCATTCATTAACACAAGCTGTTTAGTATGTGTTTTAGAGTCGTATAAATACACCGATTGTTTGTTGTTTTCATCTAAATGATGAAATAATATTTTATCACCAGATTCGGTTGTTGAAAGCTGATACTCCCATCCTTTCAAACCAATTAATGGCCCACTGACTAACGAAAGGTTACTTTGATGAGTAAAACTGTTCAGCTTAAATGAATCGTTCAAAAATACCATGTTCACCAGTAAGGCAATTATCACCAGTAAGGCAATTACCATAAAACTGATCGATTTCAAGCTAAACATTGCTTTTATTACCGGGGCATTTTTGGCTGATTTTGTTTCAACTTCAGTTGTTTCTTGCTCAGTTTCAAGCACTTTGGCTATTAATCGATAACCTTGAGTTTGCACTGTTTCAACAACAGCTTCATCGGTTAATGCCGAAAAGTGTCCACGTAATAGAGACACCGTTCTATTAATAGCTCCGTCACCAACAATACGATTGTTCCATACTTTTACTATCAGTTGATCACGCGTGACAATTTGACCGTCAGCAGCTAACAACGTTGTTAATAAGTTGAAAACTTTGGGTTCAAGATTTCGACTTTGAGTACCATTTTTTAGTATTCTCTGCTTTACATCGAATATAACATTGGCGATATGAACAGCCATAAAATCTCTATGATATTGAAATAACTTTATATTTTAAAAGATAACATAAACATATTAAAAACATAAGCTCGATCTGTTTATGCTGAAATAAATAGATGATTTGCTAGAGCCCCTATCTAAAAAGAGTAAAGACAATGCGTTTATATGTATACATTTCATTAAAAACAGTCGTCATTATGTGGCTACTTTTAGGCTGTAATAGTAACGAAAAAAATTCGACCGCGAGTATTACAACTTCGCAATTAAATGATAAAACAAAAATAACATTAAGCGATAGAAGTTATTATATCGCCACACCCAATACAAACTTTGATCCTCAAAAATCTTATAAACTGTTACTTGCGTTTCACGGCTCTATGCAGGGCGCAAAAAGCATGCGAAGTTTGACTAAATTTGAATTTGCTTCAGACAATTATATTGTCGTTTACCCGCAGTCAAAAGTAGAAGAGTGGAATGAAGGTTGTCATTGTAATAAACCGCACCGTTTAGGCATTGACGACCTTCGTTTTGTTGAAGATGTAGTGGCTGATGTAAAAACGAAGTTCAATATTATTGACGATGAACTTTACGCAGTAGGTTTCTCTCAAGGCGGGCTTTTCACCCAAAATTTGAGGTGTAACAGTAAACTAAATTTTAATTCGATAGCCTCTGTTGCTTCACCTATGTCAGATAATCTTTCTCTGCAATGTCAAATTGAACATAGCACTAATTACTTGATGGTCCATGGTAAAAAGGATACCACGTTGCCATTTGAAGGATTAATACATTCAAATTTTGGACTGATTTCAAGTGAATCGGCCATTCATTTAATCGCCAAAGAAAACAACATTGATGCTGATGTAGAATTTGAAAAAAGTAACGATATTTCAACGTATACCTTTAAAAATGAGTCCCATATTAATCAACTAGTCGCTATTGAAGATGGTGGCCATAGTTGGGCATTTACTCATTTTGATACGACCAAACAAGTGATTAACTTTTTTGATTCAGTGAGTAAAAAAAAGTTCGATAAACACACTAGTTTATACCGGATAGAAAAAGAGCATAGCAAAGATGTAAATGTGCGAAGCATGGGGCTTGAACATTCCGGACCCGCTATTATTCTCCTGTCAGGATTTAATAAAAATTATCATAGTGACAGTGCATGGTATTCGCTATTACAACCTTTAATTGCCAGAACCAATCGTGTGCATGTTATAGAACGTTACGGTAATGGCTTTAGTAGTTTAGTTGAACAACCTTCTTATGCATCGTTTGCACCGGCATTAGATAAAACACTTGCCATACTTAATGAAGACGAGTTCATTATGGTTAGTTTCGCCAGCGCAAATATATTAGCTCATGTATGGCAGAACTCTCAAACCTTACAAGTCACAGACCATCTTAAAGGCATGGTTTGGATTGACCCCGACATTTTATTACCACATTCTATCGCCCTTTACCAAGACTGGCCTGTCTCTTGGTATCGAAAAGCTGGGGATACGTTAATCGAACATATTCAACAAGGTAATTGGACACAAAAAACGTTAGATAAACTCAACGATGAGCGTTCAACAATCAACGAACTCATCCCTTTAGACTACAAGGATATGATGGATTGGTCATATTTTGATTTAATCAGCCAAGGCAGAGCAGATATTGATAAACAACTTATTCGAGCGAAAGAAATCATCAACTATCATGACGACTTAGCCGCCGTATTAGGCAGTAAAATGTCAACATCAATTCCAATCACGGTAATTGACACTGACTTTGAATCTCATGATATAAAAAATGCAGAACCAGAGTATCTTGATACTTTATTGTTATGGCAGCAAGAAGGATCACAGTGGAGTCAATTCATCAGCAAAGCATCGGGAGGTCAATATGTTCCACTAATAAATAGTGATCATATGGCGGTATTTCAGCATCCTGATGAAATTATAAAAACGATATTACACTTGGAAAATAACTAACATCGCTAACATAACAACAAGTACATAAATTTACCCTCACATCCATAGTGCAAGGTGTGAGGGGAATTAACGTTCAGAGCACTTAACATCAACATAGCACTGACATAATATTAACTTGCATTAAGGCTGTATAATCAGTTGTATTAAACGGAGCGTCAAATCTACTTTATCGCCGTATCAACAACCTTACTCTATATTGCTATAACTTAGCTTATTATCGAAAATTGCAGTGTAAACACGACATTAATCATCAACAATAGTTCTGAACGTTAGATTTATTCTTGCGTCTTTTATCAACTTACTCGGTGGTAAACGATGCAACCAATGCTGTTGGGTAACCCCTTTCATCACTAATAAACTGCCTGTTTTCAAGGGTAATGCAATCACTTTTTTTGATTGTTTATGCTTAAAAGCGAATTTTCTTTCGACACCAAAACTCAACGAAGCAATAGCACCTAACTCTTGTAAATTCTTTTCCCCATCACTATGCCATGCCATACCCTCTTCCCCGTTGTGATAAAGGTTAAGCAGGCAAGAATTATAGGTTTCACCGGTATGTTGTTCAACAAGAGCTTTCAAGGAAAGTAACACGGGTGAAAAAGGTAAAGCGGTTCTCATGATGTTTGAGTAGGTATAACGAAAACTTTTTTCAGCATACCAAGCAACCTTTCTTTTAGTTTCGATAAGTTTACCAAAGACTATCGCTTTGTCGCACTGCCAATCGCTATGATTAAGCAAGCAGCTGAAATAATAATCACAGTCGAGTAATGACATAACTTCGCCAAAATAATGGACCTCGCCATCGTAAGGTAAAAGATTAATCGGTTGTTCTAATAAGGTGGGGAATAAGTTCATGGCTCTACTATTATACCTCGTATGCAAAGTTTAGCTGTTTATATGACAACATCAGTTTTTGACGCGTATCTTATTTTTTTGATAAAACTAATAAACGATTATTCGCTGGCATTACATGATCATCAACTAAATGAAGGCCCGCTGAAGTTGCTAATAATAAAATGGCTTCTATATCGCGAATACCACTATTTATATCTCTTTCCTTAAGCCAAAGATCAAAATTAGCATTGCTTTCGCTAGAAAATCTGCCTTGATAGTTAAAGGGCCCATAGATACAGACATTTGCTTTAGCCGTTAAGTTTTGTGCAAGGCCCTCAAAAAATTTAATCACCAAGGGCCAACTGATTATATGCAATGTGTTAGCGGTATATACGCTATCAAACCGCATATTTTTATTAGGCACAGGCCAGTCGTGATTTAAGTCAACAACAATAGGCCTTTGTACATTAGTCGCTGGTGTTTCATCTAACCACGTATTAATACCTTGATGGTTTATTAATAGATCACTGGTTTGCCATATTAAATGGGGTAAATACTGACCAAAATAAACAGCATGTTGCCCAGTGCCTGAACCAATTTCTAGCACATGCTTATTGCTTGAAAACACTTTTTTCAAAACATTTAAAATGGGTGATTTATTATTGTCACATGCTTGAGAAAAGGGCTTATTCATTATGTTTTTTTAACACCTGTTTAAAAGGTAATAATTGCTGACATTGTTGTTGATACATTAGCATATGCTTTTGCTCTTGTTGACAAAACGCTTTAATTGCCTCTTTAAAAGCAGGATGTTTTATCCAGTGGTAAGAGTACGTTAAAATGGGTTCAAAACCTCTTTGAATTTTGTGTTCACCTTGTGTGCCGGGATTAAAAACCTTCAAGTTATGCTGAATGCAGAATTCGATACCTCGATAATAACAAAGCTCAAAATGTAAATTATTATAGTGTCGAGTGCAGCCCCAATAACGCCCATATAAATGCGTATCATCATAAAAAAATAGCGCGCAAGCGATATCTTCTTGGTCATGACTGGCAATAATCAATAAAATATTATCCGTCATGTTAAGCAATATTTGCTTAAAAAACGCAGAGTTCAAGTGAGGTTGATGGCCTCTTTTTAAATAGGTTAGTTGGTACGTTAAATAAAAAAAGTCGAGATCTTTTTCTGTTATTTCATTTTTTTTCAGCTGACGTATTTCAATACCTTGATCGAGAATTGATAACCTTTCTTTACGAGTATTCTTTCTTTTACGCGAAGTAAAAGTATGCAGAAAATCATCAAATGTTTTATAACCGTAATTAGACCAATGAAATTGCACGGTATTACGCTGGTAAACATCTTTAGGCAGGGGGGCCTTTATTTCTTTACAATACAAAATATGCCAGCTATTAATATTTTTTCGCTGACAATGCTCCATTAATGACTGAAATAATGCCTTTATTTCAACCTGTGAAGAGAGTAATTTATCGCTACTCACTGGTGTAAAAGGAATGGTAGCCACTAATTTAGGGTAATAATGAATATTATTTCGTTTATAAGCATCTGCCCAGTCCCAGTCAAAAACATATTCCCCCCACGAATGGCTTTTCAAGTACATCGGCATGATCGCCGTTACTTCATTTTCAGTGGTTACGACCAAATGATGGGCTTGCCAACCTTGTTCAGTACTTACCGATTGGCTTTTTTCAAGCGCCTTAAAAAACTCATAAGAAAGAAAGGGACAAGATGAATCCTTTAAATGCTGCCAATCACCCGCATTTATCTTCTCAATGTCATTAATAAAATCAATTTTTAGCTCAGTATTCAAGTGTATTTTTCTCACCAACGATGGCTGTTTATAATTTAATGCCTGTAAGGTTACCGCCAAGTCGAGTCTTATTAAAGAAATTTTAAAAGGTAAGGTTTATTTCATCAATCTACTCAAATATAGCTAGCACTCCTATAATAAGCTTGGTGCACTACAAAACAAAGTATTTATAAAAAGTAACCGCAATAAAAGCAACGTACAATACTAGGATTTATTGACTGACGCTTATACAATACCGGAAAATATTAAATAAAGGTTGAGCTAGCGGTGTCAGAAAAAGTCATTAAATTCGAATTTGAGAAACATAATAAAAACAGTGTTCGATATAAAGAAGTACCAGAAAATGGCATGCCGCCTATTTTAGGATCTATTTACGTGCAAAAGTGGTTTGCTGGCGACAGTAAAAATATTGAAGTGACGATTACAACAAAAGATTAATAAATACATCAAACTAAAAGTAACCCTATTCCATCGCTCAATGAGGCAATGCCGTTTTATGGAAAAGAACGACTGAAGTTAAACGTATACTGAGCGACGATTGCCAATAGCTAATTGATACCATGGTGTTGGCGATAACGGATGGTGTCAGTATTACTGCCCCAAAAATCCATCACAGTGTACGTATTTCATTATATGTTCAAAGCCTAATACGCGATATCCTAAAACGTCATTAATGACGTCAACCGCTGTCATTAACCCTGAAAAAAATTCTCGTTGTAGCCTTCTCCCTCATAATTTAACATTTAATCTTCATATATTGAACGACTTCATGATATGAAAGATATCCAAAGTATTGATAACAATGTTAGGTTATACTCATATTAGCAAGGAAGGTATAAATGCTAACTTATATTCGATAAATGTAAGTACCTTAAAATTAATAATAAAATGTCGAACTTAGTGAAGTTAAGAGTAGATTTTTGGCTTAAGGAGTAGAGCAATTGCAACATCACAACATTATTTTATATACCGCTGAGCGTGGCGATAGCGAGTTATTAATTAAAGTCTTAATTGATCACTTTGATAAAGTACTGGTCGTTACCGCTTTATCTGCACTTGAAAATCAGCTTCAAGATGAAACACCTAAAATAATTCTTATCGATACAACCACTTTTCAACGATCTTTAATGATCTATTATAGTTCGCTTAAATCTGTATTAGTAAAGCCAACTTGTGAGCACTTTATTATCTCTGTTATTTCTGCAGGGGAAGAAAATGAAGCATATGAAGCTTACGAGAATGATATTATTGATGATTATATAATTACAAATCCACTTTATGAGAAAAAACGTGCGGTTGTTGTGTGTTCAAATTTACTGGCTAAACTCGGAGTAGGTCTGAAAAAAAGTGTGGCATTAGAATATATTTATCAAAAAGTGTCTTACGCAAAAGAAATTAGAGAAACTGTACTGCATGGCCTAGAGCTAAAGGAAAAGCTTAGACTGTCTTTTGAAGAAAGTATTACCGACGTTGAAAATTCTATTAACAAAGCCACAGAACAAATTAAATGTCATCACAATGTTGACATTAACCTTGGTGTTGTTAAAAATATTTTAGCGTCAATACGCTCTGACGAAATTCGCCCCAGATTGGTAGAATTACAAAATAAAGCATTAGATTTGTTAAGTGGATTAATTAATGCGCTGGAAAATAACGCTCAAAATAATAATGATATTAACCCGCCAACGTCTTTTAACAAACTTTACAATGCAAGTAGTGAGAATGCTGAGAAAGAACTAGAGAAGATACAAAATAATAACAATTCGCGTATTATTAAATTGTTATTAGTAGAAGATGATCCCATTAGCATACATTTAACAAATACTTTACTGAATAAATATAAGCTAGATGTCAAAACCGCTAGTACCGGAAGAACAGCATTGCTTGCTCTTAACAATATACATTTCGATATTGTTTTGCTCGATGTTAGCCTACCAGATACTAACGGGTTATATCTTTTGGGCCAAATGAAACAAACCAATGGAAAAAATCTTGATACACCGTTGATCATGTTAACAGGCAATAAGAATAAACAAATAGTTAAAAAAGCGATTGAATTAGGCGCTAAAGGCTATTTAATTAAACCTTTAACCCAAAACATTATATCTAAGCTGTTTAAGGAAAATAATATTCCTTTAATTGAAAATACAATTAAGCCGTAAGGTTTTTGTGAATAGTACGCTCAAAAATCAACCGCCCCCTTACTTACTTATTTATTATTTATAACTATAAATAATAAATCATAAATAACTTTGACCACTTTCTCTTTAAGCAAGTAATTGACGATAGTATTAGTCATTAGTCATTAGTCATTAGTCAGTTAAAAATTTAATTCTATATCGTCAAATACACGATTAAATTCAAAATATAATTTATCACTTATCTTTAAGATTTCTTGTGTATTTCCTTCTATAACGAGTAGCTCTAATTTTTCACAATAATGGGCTAATAATATCGCTCCAGCACCGCGAGTAGAAGACTTAAGTTTGTGCGCAAGGTCAGCAACACTTTTCCAATCTTCATTCGCTATATTTTCTGCTAATTCAGCTATTAATGGTTTACTATGCTCTTGATAAAATTTTAAAAAACTTTGCTGTGCTGATTTATCGTCGCCAAAACATGCGGTTAATGCCGCTATATTAATAGCCGGTTGATTTGACAGTTCACTCGCTTCATCATCGGTTATTTCAGCAGGGGCATCTATTTCAAATTCATCATCTAGTCCCTTCTTGGTTAACCATTTATTAAGTAATGAATTTAAATCATTTAATTTCAACGGCTTAGTTACGTAATCATTCATACCCAGTTTTATACAGTGCTCGGCTTCATCTCGCATAGCGTTGGCGGTAATTGCAATGATTGGGATCTGAGCTCCCCCCTCTGGCTCACTTTCTCGTACTCTTCTAGCAAACTCAAAGCCATCCATTATCGGCATTTGACAGTCAGTCATGATCAGTGAAAAAGAATATTCTTTCATTTGATCAAGCGCTTCTTGTCCATGATTAGCAATAATAACCGCATAACCAAATAAATTTAGTTGGCGTTCTAAGACCTGTTGGTTGTAAAGGTTATCTTCAACAATTAAAATCAGTTTATTATCGGTTTGTGCCTCTGTAATAATTGGAATAGTTAAGTTTTTGACCTCAAGTTTTCGATCATTTATAAGTGGGTTTTTATTGCCCATAATACGGGCAATAGACCAATAAATTTTTTGTGGTAAGAACGGATTACTCGCAATTATGGTGATATTTTCATGAGGAAGTAGCAGATCAAAATTATGCCAACGTTCAAGGACTAGCACGTTGATAGCGTCGCCACTGGTGGGCAGTAACTGCTCTTTAACTGCTGGCCAAAGGCTAATCACTTGCTCTGCAGAAATAATAATAAGATCATAATTTCCATCGGCAATGAGTTGTGGTATTTTTGTTGAAGAGCTCGCGGCTAAATAACAGTGCGCGCCAAGTGCTGTTAGCCCTTTTTGTAAAATAACATCGGTTAATTCATCATGAGCAACGAGTAATATATTCAAATTATAGAGTTCAACGCTTAACGTTGATGCCTGGTTTTTTTGAGCCGGCATTAAAGGTAAGTCAACATGAAACTCTGTTCCATGACCAATAGTGCTCTGGCAGCTAATTTCTCCTCCCATCAAAATAGCTAGTTTTGAACAAATAGATAAGCCTAACCCCGTACCACCAAATTCACGATGAATGCTGTTATCAGCTTGAGTAAAAGCATCAAATAATTGCTTTTTTTGGTCCTCACTAATACCGATGCCGTTGTCTTTGACCGTTAAACGAAAAATTTTCTTATTTTGACTGTTATCTAAGTAATCAAGTTTTACCTCAATAAGGCTTTGACGTTCATTATTGCTAGGCGTAAATTTAATCGCATTACCTAACAAATTAAGCACAATTTGCCGTAACCTAACGGGATCACCCAACATAGAATCGGTCATGTGTTGATTAGATGAGCAAACTAGCAATAATTTTTTGTTCTGTAATTGTGATGAAAGGAGCTCTGATGCACCTTCAATAATTTCTGTCCAAGTAAACGGTATTGACTCTAAGGTCATTTTTCCCGCTTCTATTTTTGAAAAATCTAAGACATCATTAATAATTTGTAATAATGCCCATGCAGAATCTTTAGCAACGTTCGCTAAATGGTATTGATCTTCATCAAGTTCAGATTGTTCAAGGAGCTCTAACATCCCTACTACACCATTCATGGGTGTTCTAATTTCATGACTCATTGTCGCTAAAAACTGTGACTTAGAATCACTTGCCGCTTCAGCGGTTAAACGTGCTTGTTCTAATTCATGTTGAGACTCTTTTAAGTCAGCTAATGTTTTTTCTGTTCTGTTGCGCTGATATTTAACATCAAGCAATACATTTAAAGTCGCTTGGCGAGACTGTTCTTTTTCTGCATCGAGTATTTCGCGTTCTATTTCATTTTGCTTGATACTGGTTATATCTTTGACTATACCCAACAAGCTAATGGCTTCACCATTGACATCACGCCTAACTTCGGTAGATGTCTTGATGTATCTTAATTGCTTGTTTTCTAATATCACTCGACATTCAAAGCTATATACCTCTAATTTATTTAACGCTTTAAGTTGATGTATTCTAAATTGATAACGGTCATCTGGATGAACTAAACTGACAATAAGTTCTGATGTCAGTGGCGTTGTTCGATCAATACCCATCAATATAAACATACCATCAGACCACTGAATGGTATTGTTCTTTAGCACTTTTTCCCAACAACCTAAATGAGCAATACGTTCGGCTTCTTTTAGAAATAATTGTTGCTTCAACAGCTTATCTTCATTACTTTTTTGTACACTAATATCTTGGTTTATCGTTAAGAAGTGGTCTGTTTTTCCATTCCGGTCTCGTATGGGTGAAATATCCGTAGTACCCCAGTAGCAACTTCCGTCTTTTTTCTTGTTGTATAACTGACCACTCCAATGATTACCATCGATAATTTTTTGCCAAAGTTGCTGATATTTTTCGGCGATTTTATGTCCTGAATCTAAAATTTTTGCATTTTTTCCTAAAACTTCAGTTTTTGAATAACCCGTTGTTTCAGTAAAGGCTTTGTTAACGTAAACAATCTTCCCCAAAAAGTCAGTTATCAAAATAGCAGAGCGACTTTGCTCAACCGCACTTTCAAGTACCAACAATCGACCTTCCAATTGTTTTATCGTACTTAAATCAGAAACAATGGCAGTAAAAATATTCTCTTGCTGGTTTTTATAGCTACTTATCGCAACGCGGGCTGGAAACTCTCTCGCATCTTTAGCTCTAGCTTGCATAATTCTAAAACTGTCACAGGTATTGCTATCACTTGCTATTTGTTGGATCCATTTTTGTAGATATTTCTTTTCATGTAACATAAAAAAATCGTCAAAAAACATCGCTTCAGCCCATTTTTTATTAACAGAAAACAACAAACTCGCCACTTTATTAAATCGTATAATTTCCCCCTTTGAGTTAAAAGATATTATTGCATCAGGGGAATTGTTCAGCATTGGGTAAAGATAATGTTCTGGATCGAAGGTAACGGCCGCACGGCGCTTTTGCCAATAAAAACCAATGACTAATATAAAGATACTCATTAAAGCTGTTTCTAATAACTGCCAGAAAAAGCCAGAAACTATTTCTTGTTGCGATTGAAGTACGTCTACCTCATCGACCTCTGCCCCTACCCCTAAGCCTAACTCACTATCCCATAGCCAAACACCAACGACAGACTCTCCCTGATAATCTAGATACGTATGCAGACTATAAGCATCTTCTTCTTGCAATACTGATTGTCCCTGTTGGATATATGATGCTGTTTGAGAGCTTGGGTTATTCTTTGACTTAACTGACTGAGTTAAAGATCTAGCCAATGCGCTAGCTTGTCCTTTCATAAGTGAACCCGTAGACTTAAGTTCTGACTCAAAATGATTTGCCGTTAATAAACGAGCTTTAGCATCAAAAAAATAGGTTTTTCCTGACTGCCACTGTTGATATTGCTGAACAATATTAGAAAAACTGCCCAATGGATCTATACGAATTGCAATAACAGCAACAACCTGTTTTTTTTGATCAAATATCGGAGCCACAATAAAAGTGGTTGGATATTGTTCCTGTAATTCCCCAGCAGAATTGGGTAAAGGTATTGCGGATAAAATAGAAGGAATAAAAATAATTTGACCATTAAAAGCTTTGGCAAGTTCCGGTAAATATTCATCAGCAATAATATTTCGCTGTCCAACTAAATGATCTAATTTAGCGGTAATATTTTTATACTCAGGTGAAATTATATAATAGCCCTCGTTACCTTTAACAAAAAGATAAGGGTCTATAAGCGCCGTTAATCGCCGAGTGGCTTTATCTAACGAAGTTAAACTTCCTGTCGATTGTTCAATAACTACCTGTTTTATTTGCTTAGTAATAGTAGCGGAAGTTGACCAAGACTTTATTGAAGAAAAGTTAGACTTTATCCAGATGTTTTTTAATAAGTAATGACTCTTTTGTACACTTACTTTTAACGTAGCTATTGCTTGAGATTTTAGCGCTTTTTCAACTTTATTATGGCTATCCCAACCAATGATTGTTGAGCCGATTAAAAATAGCAATACAATAACAGAGATAATATATAGAGGAAATTTATATAAATTTACGTATCGTGACATGATTATATAATCCATTATTATTTTTAGAGATAAGGACACTTTTAATTTATATATAATGTTGCCAATGGCTTAATTTAACCAATTCTATATATAAAAATAAATAGATGAAGTTCATTCTGTTGATAAGTTAATGACACGTCCATGCTTGTTCACTTTTTTGTAAGCAATATCCACACTAAAGTATATAACTATAGAATATTTTAAGATAAACACCTGATAGAAATTGAAATCATGATTATTAATGATAATGATATATCTTTAATATTTGGTAAGCATATTATTATTATATTTATTGCTAATATCGATAAAAATATCAATATCAATTAATGATAACCTTAAAGCCTACATAATAATTACGGAGATAAAAATGTCTAAATATAGCTATGTGCCGCCAAAAATATGGGAATGGAATAAAGACAGTGGTGGTAAGTTCGCCAGTATTAATCGCCCTATCGCAGGGGAAACTCATCAAGCAAAGTTACCTGTCGGTAAACACCCTTTACAATTATATTCTTTGGCCACTCCGAATGGCGTTAAAATAACCATTTTATTGGAAGAGTTATTAGCATTACAGATCAAAGAAGCTGAATATGACGCCCATTTAATTGACATTATGGAAGGAGATCAATTTAGTTCAGGATTTGTCGCAATAAATCCAAACTCTAAGATACCTGCTTTAGTTGACAATAGTGGCAATAATAAACTCCCTATTTTCGAGTCTGGCGCGATACTGCTCTATTTAGCAGAGAAATTTGATGCTTTTTTACCTAAAGAACCTTTCCTCAAATCACAATGTTTATCCTGGCTATTTTGGCAGGTAGGAAGTGGCCCTTATTTGGGCGGTGGCTTTGGACATTTTTACGCATACGCACCAGAAAAATTTGAATATCCGATAGAACGATTTACACTGGAAGTCAAACGACAACTCGACGTATTAGACCGCCATTTAGCCAATAATAAATATATTTGTGGTGATCAATATACCATTGCTGATATCGCTATATGGCCATGGTACGGCGCATTAGTTCAAAATAAAGTCTATGAAGCTGCTGAGTTTTTACAAACTCAATCTTATGTAAACTTAGTAAGGTGGACAGAAGAAATTGGCGAACGAGCAGCCGTTAAACGTGGCTTAATGGTTAATCGTACTTGGGGAGAGTTAGATCAGCAGTTACATGAACGCCATGATGCAAGTGATTTTGAATTCAAAACTCAAGACAAAGTGGCCGATATAAAAGAATAAACCGGTTGATATTTGAGTCGCGTGATTTAAATTTTATTTATCTATGTGTCAACGTAGTATTCGATTTTTATTATTATTAAACTCGAATATTTATGGCATTTAATTCGTATTTTACGAATAAAAAAAACCAACACGTTCAAAACGTGTTGGTTTAATGAGTCCGATAAAAAGAGCTGATTTTATCTTTCTATTTTAATTATTTCTTCAGGATCTTTATTGTTCTTCTTTATTAACCAATATGTTACTCCAAGAGCAATAGTAACCAACGCAAGACCTACTATCTGCTCAGCAGAGACAAACTTGAGATCTAATACAATAATTTTACGAGCAACTGCCATCAGTGCCGTGGCAACCACTAACTCAACGGGGATAACATTAGAACCAAGATATAACCGAATATTGATAAAAATTTCAACCGCGATCAATACCACCATAAAAGCGCCAAACGTTTGAAGAATGTCTTCAATATTTAAGAGAAAGTATGGCGGTGTAGACAATTTTAAATATAAAACATAAACAACATCAGCAATACTCCAATAGATCACTAATACCATCAATAAGGCCAGTATTCTTATTGCAAATCGAATAGAACGATGCAATAACTTTAGCAGCGGGTCTGCGTGATTTTCTGGTAGTTCCTCGTGTTTCATTATTTTTCCTGTTATTAATTTTATTGTTGTACAGCGCAAGCAAGGTAAGTTCATTACATCAATAAAACCAACACTTAGCTTTTAATACCAATGTTGGTCTATCAAATTAAACGTCTACAATCGACATGGACAAAATTAGCAGAGGGTGGTCAACATAGACTGCCCAAAATCAATATAAGCATTAATGTCTTCGCTAGCGCCTTTTGATTTCAGGTGATCAGCAAAACCAAGTCTTGCGCTCATCGTGAGCCAAAATACGGCACTAACTAAGCCAACAATACGCCATAATGTTGATTTTGCCCACTTAAGCGCCAAAGTAATAGAGAGTATATAGATAACAAAGCCTGCTAATTTAGACGATGCCCAACCATTAACAAATGGATATAAATTAAGTGGATTAACACTAATCATATAAATAAAAGTGACAACAAATAGCGTATATAAAATATGTGGTCCAATCTTTAGCAGTTTATTATTAACCTTCTCAGACCCTCTCATCATCAACACAAAGTTAATAATAAAAAAGATAAACGTAAGCATAATTATGGTGAGATGGGCGTGCTTAACTATCATGTACATGTTGTTGATCCCTAAAAATTTATTGTTTATTTATGACCGAGGCGGTCAGTATATATTTATTTTATCCAGGAAACGCTATCTCCTGCATTATTTTGTTAAATTTATCTCACCCCCCCACCTTATTCACGCATTAATTGTACCTGTTACCTAAAGTTTTTACATTTTGTGTAATGACTTCAAGTGCGGTCAACGTACTCTAAATACGCATGGCCATATTAGCGGTGAATATCAGTTATTGAGATTAATGACTTTCTACGCGAGTTAACGCCGCTTGCAATGCTTCGTCACGAAAGGAGTAAATATTCTTATTAGGCACTAAATCTAAAACATTACATTTTTCGAGCTGTTGACGCGTTTGCTCATTAGGGCACAATAAAAACACTTCACATTGTGCGTCAAGCGCATCTTTTACCGCGTTTTCAAGTGCAAGACCAACCGTTTCATCAATCATTGGCACATCAGTTAAATCAAGGATCATGACATCGTATTCAGCAACCCGCGTATGCTGGCGAGATATTGCTTTGGATACACTAAAGATCATCGGTCCAGACAGGTAGAAAAACAACACTTTGCCATTGGCTTTTTCAAGGAGTTTTCGTTCACGACTGTTCAGAGGCACGTCGTCGCCATCACTATCACTTATCGCTTTAACTTGGCGTGCTTGCTCTCGACTCAATCGTTCAATAACAATAATGTTAGAGATAAAGACACCTAAACCAACAGCAACAATTAAATCAACAAAAACAGTGAGTAACATAACTCCATACATTATCGCCATGCCTTGAATACTGACTTTATGTGCGCGTTGAATAAAACTCCAATCAAGAATATTAAAACCTACATACACGGCGATACCAGCCAGAACAGCCATGGGGATGGGTTCTGTTAAGCCAGCGGCCACTAATACGACAAGTGCAAGCACTAAAGCACGAATAATGCCCGACAAGGGTGAACGCGCTCCTACTTGAATGTTAGTCACCGTTCCCATCGTTGCGCCAGCCCCCGGTAAAGCGCCAAACAAACCAGAAATCATATTAGCGATACCTTGACCACGCAGTTCTTTGTCGGGGTCGTGCTCTTTACGTGTTAATGAATCACCAATCACTGCAGTCAGTAAAGTATCAATACAGCCGAGTGTGCCGAGCACCAAGGCATCAATCACCATGGTCGTAAAAATTTCAGTATTAAAGTGTGGAATAACTAAAGACGGTAAACCTGCCGGTATTTCACCAATTCGGCGAATATCTTCGTTGTTAAATAACAACATAGAGATAAGGGTTACCGACACTAATGCAACAAGTTGCGCTGGCACATATTTTCGGTATCTTTTTGGTAAGAAAAACAAAATGCCTAAGGTGAGTAAAGCTAAAAATAGCTCACTAAATTTAATGTTAGATAAAAGAGTAGGTAATGACAATAAAGTGCCCGTTACTCCACCCACAGGACTCGCTTGTCCAAGCAGCGGAGACAACTGCATGATAATTAAAATCACACCAATACCCGACATAAAACCAGAAATAACACTGTAGGGCATTAACGTAATGTATTTACCTAACTTAAGTGTACCCAGCAATATTTGAAAAGCGCCAGCCATCATTACGATAGTAAATGAAATAGCCAAGCCTGTTTCTGGATACTTAGCCATCATGGTTGTTAATACGGCCGTCATAATAACGGTCATCGGACCGGTAGGCTCTGAGATAAGGCTAGAAGAACCGCCAAATAAAGCGGCAAAAAAGCCAACCATTATTGCGCCCCACAGCCCCGCTTCTGCACCAGCGCCTGATGCCACACCAAAAGCAAGCGCTAAGGGTAAGGAAATAACTGCGGTGGTTACCCCACCAAACAGATCGCCTTTGAGGTTCATATCTTTAAAACGATGTCCAAACAACATTAAAATTCTTCCTACAAAATAGTGCACGCTAATGAATGTTTCATATCTCGAACAAACCCAGAAAGCCCTTATATTGCTACGACCGGTCCATTACATTACTGATCATTCACTGCTTGCTTGAAATCATCCATTTTTGTAACGAGACTTGCTCGGTCTCTATCAAAAAAGTTAACATGGCCGAGTTTGCGTTCGGGTTTAACAGATTTATTGTACCAGTGTAATGTTGAGAACGCTGAAAGTCCTTCAAATGGCGGTTGTTTATTACCAATAAGGTTAATCATACCCGAAGTGCCCAGCAACTCTGTACTACCTAGTGCTAGGCCGGCAATTGCTCTAACATGATTTTCAAACTGACAAGTTACACTTCCTGCTTGAGTCCAATGTCCACTGTTGTGAACTCGAGGAGCTAATTCATTGATCACTAAGTCGCCGTTAATAACAAAACATTCCATCGCCATCACACCAACATAGTCAACTTCGTTGAGTAAGCTTTCCATATAGCCTTGCGCTTTGACTGTTAAGGTATTGTCTGGGTCTGTAGCTGGCGCGATTGATTGTTTTAAAATGCCGTTTTCATTAATATTGTCGGTTAAAGAATAATGTTCAATATCGCCATTTTTAGCCCGAACTGAGACCAATGAAACTTCTCGTTCAAACGTCATCCATGCTTCAATAATATAGTCTTGAATGTGTAAACGATCAAAGTGTTCAACGTCGGCTAAGGTTTTTATAACCCACTGATTTTTACCATCGTAACCATCACTGCAAGATTTAACCACCACAGGCAGTTGTAAGGTATCCAATGCTACTTTAGCGGAAACCGAATATACAAAAGCAGCAGTAGGAATAGCTAATTTTTCTAACAGTTGTTTTTCACGATATCTATGCTGGCAGGCAATAATCGCTTTTGGGTTAGGTAAAATATCACAATATGCTTGTAAGGCTTCTAATAGCTTTACATCAACTTGCTCTTTTTCAACCGTAATACAATCAGGCTTTCCCAAAAGATTATAGAGCTTATGAATATTTTGCTCTTTCTGCCAATTATCAGGTAAGAAAACAACGCGACCTAAACCGTCAACACAGTCAGTAATTTGCTCACTAGTATCATTAATAAAGCTGAACTTTATACCTAAAGGAAGGCCAGCGAGTGCTAACATACGAGAAAGTTGACCACAACCAACAATGGCTATGCGCATTATTCAACCTCCCACGAAACGCTTTCACTTTGTTTTGCTCGCCATGCTTTTAACTTGCCTTGCAGCTCAACATTACTCGTTGCAAGGATTTGTGAGGCCATTAACCCCGCATTAAAAGCACCTGCTTCTCCAATGCCCTGTGTAGCAACCGCAACCCCTTTAGGCATTTGTACAATAGATAATAAACTATCCATGCCTTTAAGCGCTTTGCTCATTACCGGCACACCAATAACAGGTAACCAAGTTAACGCTGCCGCCATACCCGGCAAATGCGCTGCGCCACCGGCACCAGCAATAATAACGCTGTAGTCTTTTTCTGCATTTTCAGCAAATTCATACAAACGCTCTGGTGTACGATGTGCTGAAACAACCATCGCTTTATATTCAATACCTAAGGCTTCAAGCACAGTAACCGCATTTTTCATGACTGGCCAATCAGACTGAGAACCCATAATAATCGCGACTTTCATCTTATTCATTGTAAATTACCTTATTATTTATTGTGTGAGTACAGTATTAAATTAACTGTAAACAGCTCTTAATTTTTTACTTATTATGACAAAAAACATAGATAGATAAAAATTGATTTTACCTATATCATAAATAGATAAACATCTATTTTAATGGTAAAAAGATGAAATCCAGACTTCATGCACATATTGGCACCATCAGACAACTTGAAATATTATTGGCTGTACACGATAAAGGCAGTATTAAAGAAGCGGCGAAAGCACTTTTTTTAACGCAACCCACCGTATCAATACAAATGAAAAAGCTAGCACAAGCGATGGGTTCACCGCTTTATAATTATTCAAACAGAAAAGTATTATTTACCGATATTGGATTAGAGTTAATTAAAACAGCGGTAGAAGTGCTTGATAGTTTTGCGCGCCTTGATATGGCGATAGGAAATATTAAAGATTTCAAATCAGGCACATTACGGTTAGCTGTTGTTACCACCTCTAAATATTTTATTCCGCATTTATTAGGTCCTTTTTTAGAACGATACCCTGATATTGATATACAGCTAAATATTGGCAATAGAGCGCAAACGATTGAACGGTTAAAGCAAGGTGTTGACGACTTCTATGTGTTTAGTCATCCACCATCAGATATCGAAACACAATCTATTGAATTTCTGGTAAACCCGCTAGTGGCAATAGCACATGAAGATCATCCTATTGCTAACAAGAAAAACTTAACCTTAGAGGATTTATGCAAGGAACCTTTTTTAATGCGAGAACAAGGCTCTGGTACGCGTTATGCCATTGAAGCCTTTTTAAAACAACAGAACGTAAAACTCAACGTTAAAATGACCATTGAAAGTAATGAAGCGATTAAACATTTAGTTATGTCAAAGCTAGGTATATCAATATTATCAGCACATACCTTAATGTATGGCGGCCAAAGTGGCTTGGTGCGTTTACCAATAAAAGAATTACCCATTAATGCCCATTGGTTTTTTGTTTGGTCTAAATCAAAACGCCAGACATTAATTGCCACGGAGTTTCTTAATCACATTGAAACCAATGGCCGTTCATTGCTGCAAAAAGAAATGATCAAAAACGATATTTTATACAGCTAAATTAAACCACTTTGGTTTTGATGTTGAGTTATGCATCAAAGGCTAAGCTATTGACTTAGTAAACAGCTTTTTCCCTTGTGAAAGCAAATGTTGAACCGCGGGATGTCTTACTAGGTGATATTAAATAATAATGTTCAGTAATTTCAGTGGTTCTGCCAATGATTTCAACATCAAACTGCGCTATCACATGATTTTCAATCATCGTAGGCGCGCAAAAAACACCATAACCCGCTTGACCAAAATATTTAGTTAACACCGAATCATCAAACTCACCTATTATTTTAGGTAATATATTGAGTTCATTAAACCAAAAAAGCACACTAAGGTGTTGATTAGAGCCTTCACCGGCCGTAAAGAAAGGCTGACCATTAAGTGATTGAGGAAAATTAATAGCTAAGACTTGAGCCAAGTCTTGATGCGCAAAAAAACTCATGCCACATTTACCCACTAGGTGGCTGTAGGCTTTTAATGACGAACCAGTGGGTAATGAAGTATCACTTAAAACCGCATCTAATTTATTTACCGCAAGTTCACCTAACAAAACGTCTAAACTTGTTTCTTTACAAACTAATTTTATCGAATTGTTCATCGCGTAGACTGTTTTTAATAAGTGAAATGAAAACACCTTTGGAATAACATCAGTAACGCCAATTGAAAAACGAAAAGAAAAGTCAGTGGAATGATTTTTCAAAGAATGTACTAATTCGTCTCCTAAACTAAATATTTCTTGTGCGTAGCTAAACGTCATAAGTCCCATGTCATTGAGCACTAAACGCTTACCCTTGCGATCAAATAAGTTATAACCTCATTGTGTTTCTAATAAAGTTAACTGCGCACTAAGCGTTTGTGGGGTTATATCCATAACTATTGCTGCCTTAGCGATGCTGCCATGTGTAGCTATTGCATAAAAATATTGCAAATGATGATAATTGAGTTTAGCCATAATGCCTCTTAAATTTTTATTATCAGTCGTACGATTTATACGCACCTCAAAATACTTATCAACTTTAAATTGATAAAAAAGCAATTACAATCGACTTTTATTGGGTTAGATAGTTAGTTATAACTTAAGAAGGTCATCAATATTAATACAAATTATTATTCTTCATTAAACGAGGTAAATATGGAATTAACAATTACAGATCTAAAAATTAAGCTTTCAACAGAAAATTTGTTACAGATAAGACAAAAAGCACGTCGTATGTTCAATAAATTTTATAACCGAGTACAAGTAATAAAAGTGACCCTTGATGATATTAACGGGCCAAAAGGTGGAAAAGATAAAAACTGCCGAGTTGTTATTTATAGTAAAGGTATGCCTGATATTGTTGTTAGCGATAATCAAAACTCCGTTATGTCGGCGGTCAATATCGCCTTATCAAGAGCAAGGTTGAGCTTTTTGAAAAAAGTTAAGCGTCAACAAAAAAATTATCCAACTTGGTCACCAAAAAATGACATTGAATTGTCTACCCGTATTGAATTAGAGCGAATAGAATTAATAGTGAATTGATATTACCTTCAATCAACAAACGCTGTTAAATTTTATTTTCAACCATCATATTCATCTTTTATCATGAAAATCAGTCAATAATATCTATCGGCGTTTATATTTAACTTTATTTATAAGTAAAAGGGAGATAATAATGTTTGCAATATACACACCTAATGGCAGAAGCTTTTCTGGTCCTCTTGAAGAGCTTTATCATGTTCAAAAGTCGAAAAGTTCAGAACAAACAAATATTTTTCAACAACTTGATGAATTTTCGCCCTTACATAAAAAAGGATATTCTCCCTCACCTAAAGCGATTGATGCTTATAATGACACCATTGGTAAACCTGATGAAAAAGCATTAATTTGTCATGCTTATCAAATTATGACTTCACCTGTTGAAGTCATATCAGCCAATGATTTATTAACAGAGGTGATCAATAAGTTTACACGGTTAGCGTATCAAGAATTTCCAATTGTTAATACTCAACAGCAACTGGTTGGCAGTTTGTCTAGGCAACAGCTTTATGAATATCTTTTAAAGCATGGGTCAACTATAGGCAAAAATCTTAAAACAAAAAGTGTCGCTAATTTATTTTTAAATGAGCAATCAAAAATTTATACGGCGGAACCTGTAACCGAGATCAGGCGTATTGCGTTACTGCAAATAAATAATCGTTTGCATACAACTCCGATCTTAGAGCCGAACGGCAAAGTAGTCGGTATTATTTCACGTACTGATATTATAAAGGCGATCACGATGGATCCTCCTTTATCATTATGGTGTTAGTTAATATAGATGTCATTCGTTATCGATGAATAAAGTAATCTTGTGACAATCATCCCAACCCCGACCAATACTACGATTCGGTTAGCAATTGCTGGCTTAACATTTGATATAAATGAGCTAACTCTAATGGCTTTCCTAAATGAGCATCAAACCCAGAGTGTAAATAATAGGTGATGTCTTGTGCCATAACATTCGCCGTTAACGCTATAATAGGTGGGCACTTAGCAAGCTGTTTAATTATTTTACAAGCCGTTACTCCATCCATCACCGGCATTTGAACATCCATTAAAATTAAATCTATTTTCGTTTCTTTAGAGGCATTAACCGCCATCAAACCATTTTCAACGACCAGCAGATTAGCGTTAGTGTCACTCAGCATTTTTTTTAGGACCATTTGATTGATTTTATTATCTTCAACAATCATTATCGTATAGTCAGCAAGGTCGGGGGTTAATTGCCGTGACGTTGTCTCATTAATCTCAGTAAAATCTTTGCTATAAGCCTTAACTAGCGGTAAAAAAAACCTAAAACAGGTTCCCTCTCCTTCAACACTTGACACATTAATCGTACCTTTCATCAAGTCGATGAGTGCATGAGTTATAGCCATACCTAAACCGGTGCCACCATATTTACGGGTGATTGATTTATCTGCTTGTTCAAAACGTTGAAATAATTGACTAAGCTGTGATTCATTCATACCGATACCAGAGTCTTTAACCTCAATAGAGAGCAAATTATCTTCCCTGCTTTCAATAAACACATCTATGGTGCCATTTTTAGTAAACTTTACAGAATTAGACAAAATATTCAGTAAAATCTGTCGTATACGTGTAGGATCACCAAACCAATTTTGAGAGGTATTACCCGTTTTCAAACTAATTTTTGTTGCTTGTAGTTCACTGTTTTGTGACAAATCAGTAATAACACACTTAGTTATCTCAATTAAATCAAATGAAATAACATCAAATTCTAATTTTCCTTCTTCCATTTTAGAAATATCAAGAATATCGTTAATAATAGTCAGTAGGCATTTTGTAGAAAATAGCGCTTGGTCAATAAGCACTTTATCCTCTTTCACTTCTGTTTTTTTATTTAAGAGTTGTAAGCTGCCATATATACCATTCATTGGAGTTCTAATTTCATGGCTCATGTTGGCTAAAAATAATGACTTCACTTTATTAGCGTTATCAGCGTCTAATTTAGCGACTTCTAATTGGCTATTTTTTTCATTAATTTGCTCGATATTATTGGCCAATTCAATATTATTTAATAAAAGTTTTTTGGTTTTATCTTTGACTAATTTATTGAGCTTATAATTAAAAACGATCACGACAATAAGAATGAATATTAATAGTATTACGCTGCCCAACATAACAAAAATCGTTTGAGTCGTGAAACGGCGGCCTGAATTTTCATAACTGTTTAATGTTAAGCCATCGAGTGAGCTTGAATTTGCCACTAACGCTAAGTTCTTGTAAATATCAGCAATGCGTTTAAACCGTTGCTCGTGCATAGTGCCTAAGGGGACGTAATTCAATTTAATAACGTTTTTGGTCGCTTCTGCTTCGAGTAAAAGGTGTTTCCTAACTGCTTTTTTATTATATTTTTCAATAATTAAATCAACAGACTCCTCGGGGTGGTCTAATGCATACTCCCACCCTTTTAAACTTGCCCTTACAAAAGCTTTGACTCTTTCTGGTTTATTTCTAACCGTTGATTCATGGGTAAAAATTAAATCACCATAAAAATCTATACCATAACTACTCGGATCAAGAATATTAGTCGCAATCCCCATATCTTTATAATTTAAGACTTGATCTGTTTTATAAGCTGACATTACATCAACATCATCTTTAATCAGCGCCATATCGTCAAAATTGTGAGGAATATGAATATAGTCATCACTGTCGATTCCAATAAGTGTCATCATTGCCATTAAGCCAGCATCATCAAGACTTCGTCTAAACATAATACGTTTGTCGGCTAAATCATAAATACTGGTAATATTCTTACTTTTTAACGACATAAAAACTAATGGGCTTTCTTGAAAAACGGTTGACGCAATAACAACAGGTTTACCTTTAAGCCTATATAAAACAACACTAGAGTCAGCAATACCATAATCAGCTTTACCACTGTCAACATCGTCAAAGGGTGATGATTTAAGGTCTCGCTCTCTTATTTCAACATCAAATCCTTCATCCGCATAAAAACCTTTTTCTTTCGCAATGTAGTAACCTGCAAATTGAAATTGATGCATCCATTTTAGCTGTAATGAAACTTTTTCAAGGGCGAATAATGGTGGTGAAATTAATAAAAAAAGGCATAGGCTACTATATTTCATTAGCTCACTTCGACAAAATGGCATCTTAAAGACCTTTTATAGTTATATAGCGAAATTCTAATGACAACTTATGAAAATAAATTATAGTTGAGTTTTTAAATTAACTAATAATTTTAATGATTTAAAAGTGTCATTCAGCACCAAGAAAAGAAAATAAACTTAAGCACAAAAAAGTCTTTATTTTTTAAGACGAAGAGCCAATTCTACCTACCACACACTACCGTAATTATCCCTAAGGCTTTATGTTTTATCGGTTAGATCATCGACAACTAAATCGAGTAATTGCATAAGCTGATTGGCTTGTATGCTATCGATACTATTAAACTCGCAGCGAATGCGATGAGGAATATTTGCCGCCTTTGCTTTTAATACTTGCCCTTGTGTTGTTAACTCAACCAGGCGCTTTCGTTTATCGTCGTCATCTTTAATAATGTTTAGTAAGCATTTATCCGTCATTTTCTTTAAAATTTGTGTCATTGCCCCGCCGTCAATCATTGTTCTCTCTAAAAGCGCAGAAATCGTTATTTTATCTTCTTCCCACAATGCCATCATAACGACATATTGTGGATAAGTAATATTTAGCGCCTTTAGTGGCTCACGATAGGCACGAATAAGACTATTGGATGCCATATATAAACGATGACACAGCTGGTTTTTGAGTTTTAATTGTTCAAATGGCATAAGTTACTCCTTAATGTTATATATTAATTTGCATACAAAGCATTTGCAATCAGTATTTGTTTAGTCTATTATTTTGCACACAAACCAAATGATGATTACTTGGAGTTAATGATGAACGAATTACAAAACATTGCTTACACAGCAAAAGCAACTGCAACCGGTGGTCGTGAAGGTAAAGCAAAATCTGACGATGGCCGTTTAGACCTTACACTCTCGACCCCTAAAGGTTTAGGGGGTGATGACGGTCAAGGCACAAATCCTGAGCAACTATTTGCGGCAGGCTATGCGGCTTGCTTCATTGGCGCACTTAAATTTGTTGCTGGTGAAGAAAAACGCAGTTTACCTAGCGAAACTTATATTAATTCAGAAGTATCTATTGGTGCTATTGAAGGCGGTTTTGGTATCGCGGTTAAGTTAGCGATATCATTAGGTGATATGGATAAAGCACAGGCACAAACAATGGTAGATAAAGCGCATAAAGTATGTCCGTACTCAAATGCAACGCGCGGCAATATTGTTGTCGAACTTTCTGTTATTTAAGAGTCCACATCAATCATTAAAAACACGCTTTACTCTTAGCAAACGCGTGTTTTTTTATTTCTATACAAAGAGAATAAAGGTTATCTTAAATACGTTAAAGACAGCTCGTTACAAGATATCGCTCAATGAAATCCCAATACCAACCCTTGTTTGACTATAGTTATAATCGATAAGACTTTCACCATAACCATTGAATACAGTGGCATACCCTCTTAATTTACCCCATAAAGGGAAAGTAAAACCAAATTCAGCAGCGCCATAATGCGTACTGAAATTTTGCCGCCCTTTAAAGTTGAATTCTAGATCATTCCATTTATAAACCATCCCTAACTCAACATTACCCATATAGTCTGCAATGTCAGGATTATCATCTCCATCAGGATCACCGTCAAAGCCTTTTTTCTCTTCAGATAATCTTATCCAAGGTTTTAATGATAATGCAAAATTTTCTTTTTCAAAAAGAAAATGAGTATAAGCACGATTCCAGCTACGTGATAGACCTTGAGCACGACCATTTGATTGGTGCTCGACGCCAACGATGAAACCGGTGTTGCCACCAAAAGGATGCCAATTGAGCGGCGCAAGATAAAAAATTTCAGGTTGGTAATTGGTTTCTCTAAAGGGTTTAGATATTCCACTTGCATAAATTTGCCACCAAGCCTTAAGGGTAAAAGCGGCGTAAAGTCCATCACCTTCTATAAAAATACGTTCATGATTTAAAGGCACTTTTAGACTAAGCTGAAATTTAGATTCAACATTTTCCAAATTTTCTTCATAGCCTTCAAATATTCTATAGGCGTCTTTATTTACTCGGTTGGTTGTAATGGCTGGCAGCACATAATTCATTTTATGAGGGGTAAGCACATATGGCTCAAACTCAGTTGTTTTCTCACGTTTTATTCTATCAGTAATACTGCCTGTTCTCGTCTGTAACTCAGTTTGTTCAATATCTTTTTGTTGCTTAACAACATCACCTACACAAGCGGCTCTGATCTCGGCCAGTGTCATACCCGCGTTGCCTGTTGCAAAAAAGTTCATGACACACAATGCTTTATCTGCTTTAGCGATTAAGGAGGCTGTTGCAAGAAGCAACATTAATGCCAATAGTATCGATCTTTGCATTCTGGTCTTCCTTTAAATAAGGCTAACAATAGAGAAATTTTCAACAGTGACATTATAATTTAACGGTTAGATACCGCTTTAATTCGCTCAATAACTTGTTGATCAGCATGACGTTCCAGCGATAATAAAGCCACTTTAAGCGCGACAGCAATAATGATCCCCGTTAAGACCAAACCAATAAAGGCAATTATAATTGAAATCACTTTAGATAATTTTTTGTTGGATTTATGTCACCATAACCGACTGTGGTAGCAGTGATTAGAGACCAGTATAGACCATTAAATTTATTCCACTTTTCTATTCTCGTTACAATTTTTTCCAAAATAATTATCTATAAAGCCAAAAAAATCAATAAAGAGCCAACTAAATAAAGTGACAACATAAATAACATAATAAAAATTAACGTAAATTCCATATTCATACCTTTGTAATGGCGAAAGCTGAGACCACATGCCGCTTTCAGTTCCCTCGCTTAACGCCAATGCTACTTAAAAACTTAATGCTATCTTGATGATAAATACATTCGAAATATCTACAAAAAAAGCGCCAACCAAAGGCAATATAATAAATGCCGTTGGCGCAGGGCCATTTTAGAAAGCCTACAACATTGTAAGCCATATCTATTAATATGAGTAATACAACGTAACCGTACGACTAATATTTAGGACTTCAAAGAAATCCCTTGATAGCTTATATCCAATAAATGAAAACCAAAGTCATTAAATGTACGTTTTTCAAACATAATTAATCACTAAAAAGCTGCGAATAATGAGCTAAAGTACTTGCAACAACTGCTAGCCCACTATTTATTGTTCTTATTAGTCACTGTTTAATAATTTAATTTTTTCGTTAGCATTGTTATTGTTTGGATTTAACTCAAATGATTTTTTATATAAACTCAATGCCCGCTCTTTTTCACCCTTGACTAAATATGCCTCTCCTAGGCTATCCCATGCTTTGGCTGATAATGGATAATATTGCGTATTCAATAGAAAAAACTCGATAGCTCTATCAACATCAATACCAAATTAACTATTATAAAGTCGGTCGTAACCAAACCAATCAATAATGCTCTCATAAAGTAAAAAATTAGCCCCTAACTTCTTCGATATTTTCTCAACATGCAATTTAACCTCAGGTGCAGGCCGAAACCTTGTCTGATCGTCAATCATATAACCATCAAAAATAGAACGTAAGCCCTTATAAAACTTAAAATTGGCATTGTATGGTGATTTTCATCTGCACCAAAAGTCACTAAATCAAAATCAAGCCCCTGTTTTGGCTTTTTATTTAATGTTTCAATGAATGTTTTTACATAGTTATCTTTAGGGTAAACCTTTGTAACTCTGTTTGTGGTAGCAACAAACAATCGATGTTTATCTACCGCAGAGCTTTGATAAAACGCGGCTAGCTGCTCAAGCATAAACTGATTATCCCGTAAGCACCCTGTAATCGATGTTCTGTAATGAAGATCAATCGTTGGAATGAGTTAAGGTATTTTAAAATCTACTGAAGCACCATCATAAACAATACGTCCATCAGTTAAACAAACCGTCCGCAGACATCGAGAGCTTAAACGTGGATCATGGGTAACAATGATAATCGCACATTGATGCTCGACATTAAAACGTTCAAAGAGGCTAAAAACTTCATCCGCTGTTTGAGTATCTAGGTTACCCGTTGGTTCATCAGCCAAAATCAACGCAGGACGAGTGACCAAAGCACGTGCAATAGCGACACGCTGCTGTTGTCCGCCCGATAAACGGTTAGTTTTCTGATGCTTAAAGTTAGCTAACCCAACCTCGTTTAATAAATACTCTGCATAGGAAGTCTGTTCTACAGAAGGCTTGCCATAACGTAACATCAAAGGCATCAGTACATTATCTAGCACACTGAAGGCACTGATCAAATGGTGAAACTGAAACACAAAACCAATCGATTCACTGCGTAACTGTGTGCGCTTTTGTTCACTCATACCTTGAATTGAATTCCCTTGAATACAGAGTTCGCCCGATGAAGATATATCGAGCAATCCCATTATATTGAGTAGCGTACTTTTACCAGAACCAGAAGTACCCACTAAAGCGACTAGTTCACCAGGACTGATCTGCAACGAAATATCATGTAAAACATGATTTTCTAACGGTGTATTAGTATTAAAAATTTTATTTAGGTTGCGTAACTGCAACACGATTTTTTGGTCTACTATGCTTTTAAGCGAGTTCAACTTAGACATAGCGAATCGCCACCGCAGGATCATATTTCGCAGCGCGCCTAGCCGGTACCATAGCAGCAATGACACCTGCAGCAGTCGCAATAATAATTGCTGATAATGACATTGAAGGCTCCAAACGAATTAAAAATAAGCGATCGTCAATAGAGTTAAATACTTGCACCAAGGTATAGCCAACCAATACTCCTAATAATGATCCCGCTAAACCAAGAACCCCGCCCTGCCAGAGAAAGATCCTCAGTATTTGTTTCTGCGAACTCCCCATAGCACGTAAAATACCAATTTCACGTGTACGCTGCGCTACACTCACGGCAAGCACACTGGCAATGCCAAAGATCACTGATAAAGCAACAAAGACACGGATCATCTGCGTGGTCATGCTTTGAGATTTCAGCGCATTAAGCAACTGTGCATTACTTTCCATCCAGCTTTGAACATTTAAGCCTGTTAACCTTTTAGTGCGCAGCGCCCAATATTCAGCGCTGAATACATCAGAAATTTTTAACTCTAAAATCGTAATACCACCGGGTAAATTAAGTAAAGTTTGCGCTTGCTTTAAGCTGGTATAAACATATCGGCTGTCGAGTTCACGCACACCCAATTCAAAAACACCAGCTACCTCCATTACTGACTCGCGATTATCACCAGCATCTAACCGTAATTTATCACCCGTTCGCAGACCTAAATCATCTGCCAATTGGCTACCAATCAATACATCACTGGCTGCAACACTAAAGTCCCCTTCGATAAGATAGTCTTTGAGTTTTATAATACCGGTATAGCGCTCAGGATCTATGCCCATTAGGCCTACAGAGGCACGCGCTGTTCCTTTTTGCGCAAATGCTGGCCCTGAGATGAGTGGTGAGACAGTAGTAAACGCTGCATACTTATCGAGTGTATCGCGCACTTCTTGCCAGTTATTAATGGTTTGTAAACGCTGTGCCCGAGGGTTTTCTAAAACCCATATATACTTTCCCTCAGGGATTACTGATAAATTATTGTGTTGCTGTGTGGCTTCAATACGAATATGCGCTTGTGTCCCTAAAGTTTTTTCGATGATGTTACTTTGCAGCCCCATAATCAATGCTGTGATAAATACGATAACAGCTGCACCTACCGAAATTGCGACACTAATTAATAATGTTTGAAGCGGGTTATCAGCAAGAAAACGTAATGCAATGCGCCATTCAATCCAAAGTGAATCACCTAGACTGGAAATTCGGTTAACGAATGACATGTTTTACCTGTTCAAAATCTACACGAGCGCGCTGACCATTAATCAGATTGTCTGCTTGAACGACAACATCACCTTCTGCCAAGCCTGAAACGATTTCACTGTGAGTTGAATTACGTAAGCCCAGCACCACCTCAGTTTTGTTAACAGCGCCGTTTGTCCAGCGAAAAACATGTGTCTTGCCACTTGAACTATAGAGGTAATCATTAGGTAACACTAAAGTTTGCTCTCTTTCTGCCGCGATAATATTGGCAGAAATGGTCATGCCTTGAAGAAAAGTATGTTGCTTATCAGAGGGGGCAGCTAGTACTTTAATGTGTACATCAATAGTACCACGTCCACTATCAACTGCTGGAGCGATAAAGCTGACAATACCTGCCACTGAAACCTCTGGCCAAGCATCAGCAATCAACTGAACCGATTGGCCTAATCGCAGGGGAGCAAAATTTTTCTCATCCAATGCAATAACAACCTCGAGACCATCGTTCGCAATACCTTCACGATTTTGACCATCACTACGAGCAATTTCTAACAAGACCTTGCCCGGTTGTACGAGATCACCTGGCTCAACATTACGAGTTTGTATACGTCCGGCAAAAGGTGCATAAATAAGGGTTTTAGCAAGATCAGCTTTTGCACTATTAACACGTTGCTGGAGTAACTGCTCTTCAGTGCTGTTCGCTGCTAAGGAATCAGCTGTTAGCTGTGCATAAGTTAATGATGTTTTTGCATTGAGTTCCGTGCGCTGTGCTTGCTCAACCTGTTCGATAGACAACAGGTTTTTCTGGGCTAGAGCTTCGCGACGCCTTGCTTCACGACTGGATTGACGTAAATTATGATTCGCCTCAACTAAAGCAGCTTGTGCTTGTGGCCTACTAATTATGTATAATTGTTGCAGTAATGTTTGCTGTTGGGCTAAGCGCGATGGTAACCCTTCATGATTAAGTTCAATGAGCAAATCACCTTTATTAACCTGATCACCTTCTCGTACATAGCGATTCTTTACCGTACCTGTAAGTTCGCTACCAATGCGTGCTAATGATTGATACCGCACCTCTCCACTGGCGACAATGCGCAACTCAAGTGGCATCAGTTTAATTGTTAATGCAGGCAGAACTGGCCCGAGCCATTTTGGGATACCGACCAATAAAGCCGCGAAAACCACGACAATGATAACACTATAGATTATGCGCATTTAAGCCTCGTTATAAATCTACTAAATCAGCTCGATTAAACGAGATGAAACGAATATAATTTTTATACAGACGGCCCATAGCGATTAAACTGATCATGCTTCAGACTAAAAACATCTGTAATAAAGGGTATAATTTTGATTTCACCACCAAACAGATAAGCATTGTAGGCAATTTCATCTCAGCTTTCTTATTTATTAGATGATGAATTGACCTTAAACAAGTTCAGAAGCAATAACTTATTCTATTTAGTTAATATAAGCATAATGTAGTATGGGTATAGCAATCGTAAACAAAATTAAGTAGCCTTCATTTTGCTCTATATAAGTTTATCATTTAGTGATGTTTGCTGTGACATTTTATAAACTTATAGTATTTATTCAATGACCCAGATAAAGATATCGCTCAATCTTATAAAACATATTCCTAAATAGCTAACCTGCTCAGGAATAACGAGTAAACAATAGAGACCAATGAGTAACAACAAAAAAAGCTGATTCATCACGAATCAGCCTTTCGGTATCTGAATGTATAATTTAGTCGTGCGGTTGGGAAGAGACTTGCCCCCCCCCACATTCTAAGTAACCAGCCTCTTAATAATACTAATCTAACATGTTGTGTTGACTAGATTTAAGCGCGTCTATCTCTGTGGTATAGCGAACGTTTGGCCATTCCAAATTACTGATAATTTAATTCGACAATAGACACCAATATCAATGCAATATTATCCTTGTTCAAGGGCATCTGCACCACCATTGAACTAAACCGCTTCCGCGGCAATGGCGTTCTTTTAAAACAAACAAGTGACATTTATCAGGGAAATTATAAACCTAAATGATAATCTCAATTTCGATAGTAGCGGTGTTTACATTTTCGTTGAACAGCGCTTAACATAGGGTAAAAACTACTATTTAAACCAAGTAATTGGTTCTATGTTATTTATTTTATACGTAGTTATTGATGCAAGCCATAACTGCCTAATTAACATTAATTTGGAGATTATTATGTCATTATTTAAACATCAACCATTATCCACCATGCCACAACTTCCTATGTTCTCTCAGTTATCAGATGAGATGAATCAATTTTTTGGCCGTGACTTGCCTATATTTAGTCGACAGTCAGATCTTCTTTCAACAGATTGGCACCCTGCCACTGATATAGAACAACGAGACAACCGATATATCGTTAAAGCTGACATTCCAGGTGTTGATCCAAAAGATATCAAAGTAACCATGGAAAATGGAAACTTGATCATTGAAGGTAAACGGGAATCAAAAATAGAAGAAAACAAACAAAATTATCGTCGTGTTGAACGTAGTTTTGGTAGTTTTTATCGTTGTATAAACCTACCTGATGCCTCTAGTGAGTCTAAAAAAATCGAAGCTCATTGCAATAAGGGAGTATTGGAAGTTATTGTGCCTAAGATTGGTGCAGCAGCTCAAAAGAAAATAGAAATAAAAGTCGATTAAGCAAACAAGATAATTTTTAGATCGACTAAAGTATTCGCTAAAGTAACGCTCCCTTTAGCGGATATCTTTTTGGCTGCAGTGTATCTAACTCGCCAATATACGATAACTCAATATTATACGTTAACATTTTTAGAGGCTCTCACTAAAAAGTCATCGGCACGTTTATTTACAAAACCACGCTAATAGCGCTTGTAACAAGAGCAATTTTTCATTTCTATTTCCATCAATAATTTATCTAGGGCTATGCAGGAAATTTTGGCATCACAGTTTTTATGGTCGATGCACGTTAGATAAAAACAGTCTTTACACCTACATTAACTACTTTAAATGACAACAGTGTAGTGAGTAAACCAATTTTTTTTGACATGCTTTTTCTGCCTTTATTATGTGTTTTTAAGCATTGGCTCAACATGAATTGAAATATCATATACACCGTATTTTTTCTCAATATGCGTTTCCACATTTGTTGCTATATTGTGCGAGTCTATTGTTGATAACTCTGGATTAACTGAAATGACTAAATCAACTGACTTTTCTCTTCCAATCCAGCGAGAACGTACTCGATTAACTTCGCACACACCCTGAACCTCTTTAATGGAGTTGGATAATAATTCAGGATCTAAAGCAAACTGATCCACGAGCGTTGGCAAAACCCTTCTAAATAGACCAAAGGCGAGATAAAGTACTAAAAATGAAACGCCTAGCGCGCAAACGCTATCTAACCAAAGATAACCCATTGCAGAAAATTGCCATCCAGCGATAACGACAATCGTTGTTAATACATCGGAAAAAGTATGTGTTGCATCTGCAAGTAATATATCCGATTTTAATTTTCTAGCACATTTATGCTGCCAAGTTGCCAATATTATGTTTGCGGTTAACACGGCAAACATAATCCCTAAACCCCACGTTGAATTTTCTATTTCTGTTTCATCTTTATTAATCGCGTGAATACCAAGCTCAAATGAAAGTACAACTAATAAAGAAGCAAGGCAGAAAACAGCTAAAGTTTCAAACTTACGGTGCCCGTATGGATGTTCACGATCTGGAGGTGAGCTTGATACTCTACAAATAACCCACGCGACCACATTATTGATGACATCGGTTAAAGAGTGAATGGAATCGCCAACAATCGCAAGTGACCCTGTAGACAAACCTACGAGTAACTTTGCTACCAGAACTACAAAGTTAACAGAGCCTTCAATCAATATAACTCGCTGAACGTTTTCATCTCTTTGAGCGTTATTATTCAAAATATATAACTCTATAACTCGGGTAACTAATGCCAACCTCATACATTGAACCTAGTCACACATTCAAAATTATTAATGGCTTACAAATGCATTTTTCAACACAGTATCGACATGTTCAGCTAAAATAAAAGTCATTTTATTCTGTATTGACTGCGGTAAATCACTTAAATCTTTTTCATTATATTTAGGTAAAATCACCGTGGTTAAGCCTGCTCGGTGTGCTGCTAATATTTTGTCTTTAATACCGCCAACAGGTAAAACTAAACCACGTAAGGTAATTTCTCCGGTCATCCCTACGTCATTGCATACCGGACGTTTCGTTAACAATGAAACGAGCACCGTCACTAAAGCAACGCCCGCAGAAGGACCATCTTTTGGAATAGCACCCGCAGGAATGTGTACATGGATATCGGTTGTTTCGAATACCTTATTTTCTATACCTAATGCCGTGGCATGTGAACGTACATAACTTAATGCGGCTTCGGCTGATTCACGCATTACATCACCAAGCTGTCCGGTGATGCTCAAGCCTTTTTTACCTGGCATTGCACTCGCTTCAATGAACAAAATTTCTCCGCCCACCGACGTTACCGCAAGCCCCGTTGCCACACCATAACGTTCTGTACGTTGCGCAATATCATAAGAGAAAGCAGGCTTACCAATTAAATTTTCTAGCATAGTACAATTAACATGTAGTGATTCATTCTCATTTTTTGCTAATTTTATCACTAGCTTACGGCAAATTGATCCTAAGCGACGATCAAGGCTTCGTACCCCTGCTTCTCGCGTATATTCACGAATAATTCGCAACATAGCATTTTTACTTATCTTTAACTCTTCGGGTCGCAAACTGTTTTCTCGTAATTGTCTTGGTAGTAAATAACGTTGAGCAATATTAAATTTTTCATCATCGGTATAACCCGATAAAGTGATCACTTCCAAGCGGTCACGCAAAGGCCCAGGAATTGAATCAAGTTGATTTGCCGTAGCAATGAACATCAGTTGACTAAAATCAAAGGGCACTTCTAAATAGTGATCACGAAATGCCTTGTTTTGCTCCGGATCCAATACTTCTAATAATGCCGCTGACGGATCTCCGCGTGAATCCCCACCAACTTTGTCTACTTCATCTAATAAAATAACAGGATTTTTAGTACCTACATCACGCAATGCCTTGATGAATCTACCTGGCATAGCGCCAATGTAAGTTCGCCGGTGACCGCGAATTTCGGCCTCATCACGTATGCCACCCAAACTTATGGTGATCAATTTACGTCCCAAAGCATGAGCAATTGAATGACCTAATGATGTTTTGCCAATGCCGGGAGGCCCAACGAAACACAATATTACACCTTCTCGGTCTTGTCGTATTTTTACTGACTTATCATCACTACCATCATAGTTGTCGTCTTGTTTGGATCTTCGCTGATGACGAAGTTGACGCACAGCCAAATATTCCAAAATCCTAATTTTTATTTTATCTAACCCATAATGATCTTCATCAAGTGTTTTTTGGGCCTTTTCTATATCCAATACATCTTCAGTTATTTTATTCCACGGTAAAGCGGTCAACCAATCAAGATAGGTCATTGTTATTCCTGACTCTGAAGACGTTTCGGGAATACGCTCTAAACGAGACAACTCTTGTAACGCTTGTCTATTCGCTTCAGTTGACATGCCGCTCTCTTCAATTTTTTTTCTATATTCTTCTATTTTTATATTTTGGCCATTTTCTTCGCCTAATTCTCGTTGAATCGCTTTGATTTGATGTCGTAATACATAGTCTCTTTGTGCTTTGTCCATCTCACCATGGGCTTCTGTTTGTATTTTTTGACCTAACTCCAGAATGTTCATTTCATGCTGAACCAAATCAATCAATTTTAACATATTGGCTAACACATCAGACTCTTCGAGAATTTCTTGCGCATCTTTTACTTTTAATCGCATACTCGAACTAATCAAATAGGTTAGCTGGCGGTAATTTGAAGTTTGTGTCAGTGTATGAACTAACGTGTCGGGTAAGTATGAAAGAATAGTTATCAACTGAGTAAATGATTTCAGTAAATTAATGCGTACGGCCTCTGCCTCAAAATCGCCATCTTCCGGTTCAATGTCTTCCAGCTTATTTATTTCAGCTTTTAAATAGAGCTGGTCTTTTGACCAATGATCAACAGAGCACTTTTCTAAGCCTTGCAATAAAACATTAATATGACCGTTTTCGCCTTGCGTGGTTCTAATAACTTGAGCAATACACCCGATAGAATAAAGTTCATCAGGGCCAGGTTCTTCAGTATTAGGATCCTTATAAGTAACAATAGCTAATAACTTGTTACTTGAAAAAACATCTTCTAAAAGTTTAATTGATCTCGCTTGTCCAACCGAAATAGAAATGACATTATAAGGAAAAAGTACGGTATTACGTATCGGCAATACAGGTAATTCACTGGGAATAAACAACCAGTTTTTATCGGGTTGAGTAACATTGATAGGTTCATTGCCGTTATGGTTATCAACTTTTATGTCTGACATAGTGACTCCTTTTTTTTTGTGCAAAGCATGAAAGGTGACTAGGTCACTTTTATCTCTCGATGACCCTTTGCCTTTTAAATGACTTCTTAATATGTAATTAATTTGAACAATATCGTCATAACATCTTGAATTTAAATTTGAAAATGTTGAATTTAAAATATCACCTTACGACTAATGTCCCATTTAATTATTTACGGGTAGGCGTATCATTTATTTTAGGCGGGAGCATTAAAAGACTCACTGACATTTATCAGTTTATCCACTTTATTATTTTGGTAATATGTCCAATTACGGATAGTGATAAAGCATGTTACAATACCATTGGGTGATTTTGGTAATGACCTTTATTAATATTTTCATTAAGCTTAAGGAGATAGCTGATGAGTAAACCTAGTATCACCAAAGTATTTATTGTTGATGACCATGAATTGGTTCGCCAAGGCTTACGACAACTAATTGATGGTGAGGTTGACCTAACATTATGCGGCGAAGCAAGCAGCGTTGATGAAGCACTTAAAATGCGACCCTTTTTAAACCCCGATGTCGCCATTGTTGATATTTCATTACCCGACGGTAATGGCCTTGATTTAATAAAACAATTTCATTATTGGAAACCACAAATGCAGATAATTGCTTTATCAATGCATGATGACGAGCTTTATGCAGAACGTGCTATAAATAATGGCGCTTCAGGCTATATTAACAAACAAGACTCAGCACAAAAATTATTACTCGGCATCAGAGAGGTCGTAAAAAGCCAAATATTTGTTAAACCAGAAATTGCTGAAAATTTGTTAAACCAGCAATTTCAGTCAAATTATCTACTCTATGACAAAAATAATATCCTGACAAAACTTACCGACCGAGAATTACAAGTCTTTGATTTAATAAGTAAAGGAATAAAGACTAAAGACATTGCGAATAACTTAAAACTGAGTGTTAAAACAATTGAAACACATCGGCGCCATATAAAAGACAAACTATCATTAACCTCAGGTACACAATTGATTAGGGCCGCAATAATGTGGGCGCTAGAAAAAGATTAAATAACACTTATACAACAATATCTTGTTATATTAATAAAATTCATAACTCGTTATACTTACCCTACTACCGAAGGTGTTTTAGAAAGAGCTATTGAGTATCAAATGTCAATAAACAGTATAAATAATAAAAATAAACCTAGCCTTATTATAGGTATGGGCGCGTCTGCAGGTGGTCTTGATGCCTTTAGAGCTTTTTTTTCCAAGATGCCTAAAAATACTGGTATAGCCTTTGTACTGCTCCCTCACTTAGATCCCAATAATCAAAGTTTAATGGCTCCCCTACTGGCGACAAAAATCAACATGCCAGTACTCGAAATTGAAGACAATATGCTGGTCAAAGCAGATCACGTTTATATTTTACCCCCAGGTAAAGAAGTCTCTATTTCGAACCAACATTTACAACTCAATAATATCTCCTCCCCTCGCCAATGCTGGAATGTTATCGAACATTTTTTAACCAGCCTAGCTAAGGACCAAAGTGAACGTAGTGTTGCGATAATATTATCAGGCACCGGTTGTCACGGTACGTTAAGCTTTCGAGATATTAAAGTTGCCGGTGGTCTCATTCTGGTGCAAGATCCATTGACCACTCATTACGCTCAAATGCCGCAAAATGCAATTGATACTGGTTTAGTTGATATGATTGCCTCACCTAAGGATATGCCAGCGATGCTGATTGAATATGCATCGCATCCTTATTTAGAAACAACAACTAATACCATTACAGAAGATATACTGAAAAGTATGTTCCGCATATTGGCTTATTTGCGTACGCGCATTAAGTATGATTTTAGTGGTTACCGAAAAAATATGCTACTACGACGTATTCAGCGACGTATGTGCGTTAATCAGTCAAATACTCTCGAAGAATATTACGCTTTTTTAAAGGCTAACCCTGAAGAAGCTACCGCATTAAATAGAGATTTATTAATTGGAGTAACCGCTTTTTTTCGAGACAACGAAGCATTTCAAGTTATCGCTGATGAGGTTTTACCTCAACTCATTTTACAATGCTCAGAAGAAAACCCTTTGCGTATCTGGGTACCTGCTTGCGCTACTGGTGAAGAGGTATACACCATCACTATGTTGGTTTTTGAAGCGTTTGAGCAAGCTCACAAACCAGTCTCTGCTCAAATTTTTGCCAGTGATATTGATGAGCAATCATTAAAAGTTGCCCGTGAAGGCCGCTACGCTAAAAGTATTGTTGGAGATATTGGCTCTGATCGTTTAGCCCGTTTTTTTGAATTAACGGCTAAAGACGAATATCAAGTTAAAAAAGTTGTACGTGAAACGATTATTTTTGCGACACAAAACCTGATCAGTGATACACCTTTCTCACGTCTTGATTTCATTAGTTGTCGCAACCTCTTCATTTATTTTCAACCTGAATTACAAAGCAATGTGCTCAATACCTTTCACTTTGCGCTAAAACCCGGCGGGGTTTTAATGCTTGGCCCTTCAGAATCATTAGGTAATAATAAAAATAAATTTGAAACACTCTCTAAAAAATGGCGGTTATTTAAGTCAATTAAAGCGACAAATAAAATGTCGATTAATTTTCCTATTGAGCGTAATACACATCAAAACTTCACAACGAAACATAATTATAAAACAATGAATTATCATGCCACGCCACCAGCTCGATTTGCCGAACTTGTTAACAGAGATCTTTTAGAAGAATATGCGCCCGCAGCGGTACTCATTAATCGCGTTTATGAAATATTACATTTTCAAGGGCCGACTGTTAATTTTTTAGAGTTTCCTAAAGGCACGCCAACTCACGATATAATAACATTACTGCGTGAAGGTTTGCGCGCTCGCATTCGAACCGCTGTCGATTATGTACTTAAAGAAAATCAACCCATTGTCGACCTTGACGCTAAAGTTAAACGTAATGGCCACTATGTACCTTGTACAATAACGGTGCGGCCGGTATTTGATCCTAAATTTCCGAGTGATTTACTGCTAATTACTTTTGAAGAAAAGCAAGGCTCTGCCAGTAATAAAGTCATACCTTCAACAACATTTAGTTTATCGAGCAATGACTCAAGCATTATTGAACAACTAGAATATGAGCTAAACGCAACACGAGAAGATTTACAAAGTACAGTTGAAGAGCTTGAAAGTTCTAACGAAGAGCTCAAAGCATCAAACGAAGAAGTCATGTCGATGAATGAAGAATTGCAATCAGCCAATGAGGAACTTGAAACCTCAAAAGAAGAATTGCAATCAATGAACGAAGAGCTCAACACCGTCAATAGTGAATTACAATTTAAAGTCGAGGAGTTAGAAAAAAGTTGTGATGATACCCAAAACTTACTGTCTAGCACTGATATTGCAACGATTTTTCTTGATAGAAAATTACAAATCAGGTTATTTAACCCCGCAATAGGTGAATTACTGAACTTACGAGAAAGTGACATAGGCCGCTCGATTAGTGATTTTTCCGCGAAGGTGACTAATAACGATCTACTGACCGACGCCCGCCAAGTACTCGATAAACTGACCCCGATTGAAAAAGACGTTTGGACTTTAGGTGATAGTAAGAAAAATCGTTGTTATTTAAGACGAATAGTGCCCTATCGCACGGTTGATGACCATATCAATGGCATTGTCATCACCTTTGTTGAAGTCACAGAAAGTTACCACAAAAAAAAGCACTTAGAGCAATGCGTGCAAGAACGCACAAAAGCACTTAATGACCGTGAGATACGACTGACTAGCATAATGAAATATGCCTCAGAAGCCATTGTTGTTATGGATGATAAGAACGTAATAACCGATTTTAATCAAGCAGCAGAATATATGTTTGGTTATCGCGCAGTTGAAATTTTAGGAAAAAACATTGAGAAATTAGTGCCCATTGTATTTATTGAAAATACAAAAGAGAGACGAAATACTGATCTTAATATTGGCCGTAAAATAGTAACACTAGCCCCAAAAAAATTAAAGGCGATTAGAAAAAATGGTAGTCAATTTCCTATTCGATTAACAACCACGGCAACGGCCAATGATAAGGTTTTTATTAGTATTATTAATGATTTAAGCGAATTAACCTTGTTAAAGAAAGCCATCGTTGATATCAGTACCCTAGAACAAGAAAAAATAGGCCATGACGTGCACGACAACTTGGGGCAACGCTTAACAGGCATTAACTTATTGGCCAGTGACTTAAAGCGAAATATAAAAAATACCGATGATAAAAGTAGTAAAACATTAGAGCAGATAATAGAGCAAATAAGCTTAGCCATAGGGGAAACTCGTCATGTAAGCCATGGTTTATCTCCCGTTTTATTCCCGCCTCAAAAACTGCAGGAAGCATTAATTCAATTAATGAAAATGGTTGATAAAGCCAACATGAAAAGCCAAGTTGAGTTCTCAACAATATTAAAAGTTTCAGATAACACCACTGCCACTCAAGTTTACCGCATAGCACAAGAAGCGATTAATAATGCAATAAAACACTCAAAAGCGTCAGAGATCACGTTAAAATTGAAAACACATTTAAAGCAAATGATGCTGGTGATTTATGATAATGGTATTGGTATTGACCTAGATGAAAATAAAACGGATTTAGGTATTGGCTTAAATATCATGCAGTATCGTGCGTCCAGTATCAATGCCAGTTTATTCATTGAGTCATCGCCAAATAAAGGTACAACGATTCGTTGTATATTTTAATGAAGCAACTAAGTATGCAAGCGTATGCTCTGAAGTACCGTAATAAACTTTTCAACAACTGACATAAGTCAGAAAAACCCCTAATACACAGTAGTCTTAGCCCAATATTAAATGATTTAATTACCCTCGATGTTATTATTAATAAACAAAGCAAGAGCACCCAAACGAACATTGGTCTCAATGAACGACAATGGGGGAAGTTAATTAATGAAAGAGGCGTTACGATGAAAATACAACATATTCTTGTCATTATGGATCCTACCATTGACGAACAACCTGCCTTGGTTAGAGCGATTCAATTTGCAAAAAAATTTGATGCAAGCATAGAGTTATTTTTGGTGGTACATCAGAGTGGCCTTACCCCTAAATGGTTTAATAAAGAGCATCCGCGAGAAGAAATTATTCATCATTATTTGAAAACAAAACAACGCTGGCTTAATACTTATCTTTCCCAAGTTACCCAAGAAAATATATCAGTAAGCTCCGAAGTTAGATGGCATAAACCGCTTTATGCTGAAATTCTAAAAAAAGTGACACAATGCCATGCTGATATAGTCATTAAATCGACTCATCCACATCCTTTGCTTGAGCGATTACTTTTTACACCAAACGACTGGCAATTATTAAAAGCTTGTCCCGTACCTTTGTTGCTAGCAAAATCCCCCTCAACTACTGCCTATAACAATGTAATGGCTGCTGTAGATTTGAAGAAAGTTGAAGACGAACGCACAAATTTAGATAAGGATATTCTTGATACTAACGCGATGATGTCAGAATTTTTTAACGCGGTTGCTCACGTTACCCATGCTTATGATCCGATTGGTCAAGAAATAGGACCATCAATGGGAAGTGGTCTTTTCGGTTTTCATCTTTCTACAGAAGATTATCAACTATATCAAGATCAGCAACAGGAATATCACGAAAGTGAATTTGCCCATTTAATAGAGCATTATGGCTTAGATGAGAAAAACACCTATTTAGTCCATGGAATAGCTTCTGCTCATCTTATTGATATTTCCAAAGACAAAGATATTGATCTCTTGATTATGGGTGTACGACTACATTCGGGTTTTGTCGGCACAACGGCGGAAAATATATTAGACCAAGTAAATTGTGATATTTTGGCGATAAAACCGAGTTATTAAAGCCACATATTTAATTTAGGTTTAAATTATAGGTAGCTATTTTTCCCTAAAGTAATCTAACAATACTATGAAGCACCGCATTTTTAGTAGCGACTAGTATTACGTAGGGGAATTTTAAGCATTTAGCCTTACATCATAACGTAGTTTTGTTAGTTAACATTTTATAAACATCAATCAGAATAAGTGTGACCAAGCCCAGAATGAGCGCAATAAGAAAATTACCAATGCGTATAACCATTTTATGAAAATGACTCCGTTCTTTTTGTGATACTTTGGCAATAACGGCATTAAAACCAGTATGTTGTCCCGTATTCATAACCAACACTTGCATTCCCCCTGTTTGATTATGGTATTCATGTAGTCGACTACGCTCTCTTTTTTGGTAACAGATAGTGACTCTGCTGTAAGTAATGACTTATCAATTGAGATAAAGTCATCATTAAATAATTGCACACCCGCGGGCATCACATCACCCATGCGTAATCTAATAATATCACCAAAGACAAGTTCTCTGGCTGAACTAAATTAATAATTTCCCCAAGTAATACAGGCACTTAAAGCACAACTTGTTGTTGTAACACTTTGAATGCGTATGGCGCTTTGGGTTCCTGAGAAAAATCAAGCACAACATTAATCATCAACGTTTTTCACTGCTATGCTGATTTAGCCTGTCTAATAGATATTGTAATATTCATTTTTTGCTATAAGTCATTTATTTTATCTCACCAAATCTAGCCTAATCTAACGACAACATTAAGCACTTCATCATTAACCGGTAATGGTATTTTATTGCCAGTAATTGTTTCACCATTCACGGTGATTTCAGCCACGCCGTGCCCTACCCCTTGATTATCTTCAACACATAATTCTATTACACCATGATCACGCGTTAACGTTGCGTTATAGCCAAGCCATGATTTGGGAATACAGGGATTCATAGCAAGGTGTTTTGCTTTAAAGTTAATACCGAGAATGGCTTCGACGCCTAAGCGATATGCCCAAGACGATGAACCCGTATACCAACTCCAACCACCCCGTCCGACATGTGGCGATACACTGCCAATGTCAGCTGCGATGACGTAAGGCTCTATTTTATAGGTGTTCATGTCCTCTTGATTTAACGAATGTTCAATCGGATTAAGCATCCGAAAAATACGCATAGCACCGTCACCGTCACCTTGACGCGTTAGCGCCCACGCTAGCCAAATAGCAGCATGCGTGTATTGTCCGCCATTTTCTCTTATGCCTGGAGGATAAGCTTTGATATAACCCGGATCTCGCATGGTCGCATCAAAGGGAGGTGTTAATAAGAGCACAACCTTATTCTCTTCGTCGACGAGTTCATCTTGTGCTGATTGTAATGCTTGGGCAGCACGTTCAGGATCCCCTGCTCCACTTAAGGTAGCCCATGATTGTGCGATGGAATCAATACGGCATTCTTGACAGCCTGCTGAGCCCCACGGCTGACCTTCATCGTCATAAGCGCGTCGATACCATTTACCATCCCAGCCTGATTTTTCAATGGCCTGCGCTAATTCTTTTGCGCGATCACGCCACACATTTACCGACAGCTTTTCAGGCCACATTTCATGTATATCAGTAAAGGATTCAATCACCGCAATGGCAAACCAAGATAACCATATGCTCTCACCTCGTCCACGCGCGCCAATACGGTCCATGCCGTCATTCCAATCACCAGCGCCCATCAACAACAAACCATGTTTACCTGACGAGTTAATACCGCGATTTAATGCACGCTTACAATGCTCAAATAAGCTATAGCCCTTTGACGTTCGCTCATATAGGGTGTATCGATTTTCTTCTCTGTGGCCCAAAGGCTCACCCGTTAAAAAAGGTATTTGTTCATCAAAAATAGTTTTATCCCCAGTAACGTCGACATAGTAAGCGGTGACATAAGGCAGCCATAGCAAATCATCTGAAAAATGGGTTCGCACACCTCTGCCCATTGGCGGATGCCACCAATGCAGCACGTCGCCTAAATCAAACTGGTGCGCGGCACTTTCTATGATATGTTTACGTGCTATTGCTGGCTCTGCATAGACCAATGCCATAACATCTTGTAGTTGATCTCGAAAACCATAAGCACCACTTGATTGATACAATCCACAGCGAGCAAAAATTCGACAAACTAACGTTTGATAGAGTAGCCATTGATTCATCATTAAATCAAATGAAGGCTCTGGGGTTTTAACCTGCAGTGAGTTGAATAAACGTGACCAGCGTGCGCGCACTTTTTTCCAATTTTCTGGGAGAGTTTGTGGTTGCTGCCATTTTTCGATGAGCGCTTGTGCGTGTTTTGGGTCATCACCTTGACCAAATAAAAACAATACCTCTGCAGCCCCATTAGCAGGCACATCAACATGTATTTGTAACGCGGCACAGGGATCAAATTTAGCGCCCACGGAGCCGCTAAGCCCCCAACGCTCTAACGCTTCGGGTGTGCTAAACCTACCTTTTCTCCCCAAAAATTCAGATCTGTCACCGGTGAAACCATGAACCTGTCTATCTGAACACAAAAAAGTCATTCGTTCAGAGAAAGCCGCATTCCATACATTTCTCGCGAGTAGTGCATTTGTCTTGGGATCAAATTCCGTCACAATATGAGGCGCACTGCTCGAGCGTGCTGCACCTAATACTAGTTCTGCATAATAGGTAACTGTTAAACGTCGCGCTTTACCTTGGGTATTTTTCAATGCTAAGCGCGTTACTTTAACAGGGTCCTCATGGGCAACCATTACGGTTAGCGCTTGTTCTAAGTGGTGTGAATTGCTGCGCCATTGACTATAACCTGCACCGTGTGTTATTTCACAAAGGTTACCCGTACCAATGGGGTCAGGCGTAACTGTCCAAACTTGGCCTGTTTCTTCATCACGTATATACACCACTTCGCTCGGGCAGTCTTTAACAGGGTCGTTTGCCCAATGGGTGAGTCTATTTTCACCGCTATTAATAGCCCAAGTGTAACCACCACCAGCTTCAGACACTAAACAACCAAAATTTTCATTGGCGAGTACGTTAGACCATGGTGCTGGCGTGGTTTGATCTGGCGCTAAATAAATAACATATTCATCACCTTTAGGGCTAAAGCCGCCGGTACCATTAAAGCAAACGAGATCAGTACGACGTTCAACTGGCGGACTTACTGTTGGGCCTATTTGTGCTGCTGTGGCGACAAACGTTGGCAAGCAATTTTCTTTGCTATCTTGTGATATTATTGGTTTATCTAATGAATCATAGTCACTTAAAATCGCATGAGCGCTCGCTCTAAGTAAATCTCCTTGTTCAAGGGACATTTGACCTAGGTGAAGTAAATGTACCCCGCTGCGTTGCCCAAGTAGAGTTTCTGCGCCAATGTCCTGTAACAGCCCCTGAACTTTGTCACTAATTTCGTCAATATAGCCGCTACTTCCCTCATGAATAATAACAAAATCAATTTCTAGGCCTTTTATATGCCATTGCTGATGAGCACACATGAGCACACGAAGCAAAGCAACGTTAGTTTCATCATGTAAACGGAACAGTAAAATGGGAAAATCACCTGAAATGCCGAAAGCCCAAAGTGCAGACTGATTCAATTTATTTTTTTTAATGACACTTTCTTCTACCCGAAGCGCTGCATGTGATTGCATGAGTACGGATAAAAGGTTTTGCAGTTGGGGTAAGTAAGGTACTGCATATTCACAGTTTTTCATGCCTAAACTGGCTTTGAACAGCGCATCGTGAAACACTAAATCAATAGAGGATAACACTTCATAACAGTGGGCTATCTCAAACAAAGACCGACGCGAGCTACTCGCAATAGTAACAAAAGCGAGTTTTTCTGTGGCAAATGCAGACAGCTCTACAGTTGCTTGCAAAGACATAATCGGGTCTAAGGTCCAACCCAGAGATTCTGACAAGCCATCACGAAGTCCTTGAGGATTTTGTGAACTGCCGTTACGACCCATAAAGTGCGCACGGTCTGTTTCAAAACTGGTTAATTTTACGGCATCGCTATCACACAAAAAGCGATGCATAAGCGCAGGAGGCTTTTCATTCGGCTCGCGTGAACGACGTTCAAATACAAGCGCATTCATGCTTTTAGCGAGTTCACTATGAATAAACAACTTACTAAACGCCGGATGGCGTTGATCAGCGCTGGGTGCTGTAAGCACAACTTCAGCATACGTTGTTATGGTAAGACGACGTACCTGTTGGGTATCATTAATTAACGTTATACGGCGAATTTCAACATCATCATTCGCCGACACGGTTAAGTCCATACGTAATGATATACCATGATCTTGTCGATGAAATTCAACCATATGTGAGTGAAAAACCACATCGTACTTTTTATTGGTTTTATTCATCGGTAGCCGACCAACAGACCACATTTCACCACTGTCTTCATCACGCAGATATATCCAAACGCCCTGGCTTTCAAGGGTAGTGTCTGGCGACCAACGGGTTAACGCATTATGTCGCCAGTTAAGTCCACCCGCGCCAGAGTCGGTGATCAACGTATTGAGGCGACCATTACCCAATACGTGAACTTCGGGAAAAGCACCACACAATGCCGGTTTCCACGTGGGTAGATGAGGTAGATTATGTACCTCAAAATCAATTGCTTCTTCCGCTTTGGTGATAGCATCGGTTGGAAATTCAAGTGAACTATCTAACGCCAGTTGTTCATGCAACAACAGATCAACCGTTTGCACAATAGTACTGCGTTGAAAACGCGTTACATGGGGCTCTTTAAACAATACATTAGCTAACGCAACAAATATCATGCCTTGGTGATGCGCCATATGTGAGCGAACAATAGTAAAATCACGATTTAGAGGTAAACGGCTTGGGGTATAATCTATTGCCTCATACATACCATAAAGGTTTAACATGCCCAGTTCACTGAGTCGTTTTAGGTTATCAGTGGCTCGTTGAGGATAAATAGCCAGTGCTAACGCAGTAGCATAAGGCGCAATAACGGTATCGAGTTCTAGGCCACGCTTGAACCCTAAACTCGGGACACCAAACGCACGATATTGATAATTATGTTGAATATCTACCGTCGAATAACCTGATTCAGATATTCCCCAAGGTGTTGAACGTTTTTCACCACTTCTAATTTGTTCATCTACGGCAACCTGTTCACTTTGGGCAAGTAAGGTTCCTTCTGCACTGCATATTAATAAGCGAGGCATTAGGTACTCAAACATCGTCCCCCCCCAAGATATCAATACATTTTGACCCGATACTTTGGTAATCGAACGACCCAATGCGAACCAATGTTTGGTGGGTATATCGCCCTTACCCATAGCAACAATACTGGCTAGCCTAGCTTCTGACGCCAATAAATCATAGTGATGGGGATCCATCACGCCAGCACTGTCATTGAAACCAATATGAAAGAGTTGTGTATATTCATCATACAACAAACGAAAATCCATTCTGGCAACTTCAGCAAGACATTTTTTTGATATAGTGCGCAGATTTTTTTCCAGTTTTAAGGCATTTTGCATGGACGTATTGAGAGAATTATCGAGGGTCGTCAACCATACAGAAATGGCATTGTCTGGATTTTCGTTCCATAAATGCGGTTTTTCTTCACGTAAATTTAGGATGATTTTTTTAGCCATGACACACGCGGGTGATATTTCGGCCAGTGGCAGTGTTGGCCGTAATATACGGCGTAACATAATTAAGCCATCATGATACTTCAGCGCATCGGCTTCATGCTCTGAGGTGCTCGGACAAGTTAGCATGGTTAACCATGGAAATAACCTGTCCAGATCTCGTTGCATATCACGTAAATGTGCATGTGCTCGTCCTACCCATACACGAATATTTCGTAAAAAAGTGACCCCATGGGCAGATGATTTTTTCGCCAAGATATTTACCAAATGGCGATCAAATTCAATAAAGTCATACTCACAGAACTCTTGTATGGTTAACCACCAAATCTCGGTATTATCGCGCGCAGTTGCCGCTTTATTACGAATCTGGGCCGCATGCTCACACAGTGTTGTAAATTCTTCTTTGTTATCACAATCGAGTTTAGCTACTGCCTCTTCAATAAGTGCGATGGTGTCCATTAAACCATCCCAACGTGTAGGAGAAAATACTGGGCTGTTTTGTATAGTTTTACATCCCTCATTAAGCGTTAATAATGCCGCCGCCAAATTGCCACTATCAACCGTTGATACATAACGTGGTAACAGTACTTCTAGGGTCTGGGTATCGTACCAGTTAAAAATATGCCCTCGGTAGTGCTCCAGTTTTAAGAGTGAATCGAGACTCGCAAGTACGCGTGAAACAAGTTCAGTTGGCCCAATATAACCAAAGTCCCAAGCTGTGAGATTTGATAGAAACATCATGCCAATGTTGGTGGGTGACGTTCGGTGAGAAATAATACCATGAGGGTCTTCTTGGTAGTTATCAGGCGGTAACCAATGGTCTGCAGGCCCAACAAATGTTTCAAAGAATAACCAAGTACGTCGAGATAGACGCCTTAGAAAAACAACATCATGCTCATCTAATTGCTCGACTGTTTTAGGTATTGGCTGGCTGATTAACCGGGCAATTTCTGGTGATAGCAACCAAAGTATTAAAAAAGGAGCCGCAATAGGTAATGCGGCTACCTTTGTGTAAAAAATAATAATCGCGAACAAGCAAGTTAATAAAATTCCTGGCGCCATTTCTCGCCAGTAATACCATGAAGAATCTTTATTTTTTAAATGTTTATCTGTATGCGCTGCACTTACCCATTGCAGTAAATTTTGTTGAGAGATTGTTATTCTAAAGAGTGTTCTAATTACCGCATCAAGGGCAACAATGGCTTCGTGTGGCAGAAAAACAATCAACATAAGCCAACGACCTGTATTGGATAATATTTTTGGGCCTAAATTTTCAAAGTCATTCCAATGAAAATGTCGAGTAATGCCAATAATGAAATGACCTATTTGGTGACCCACCGGCGCAATAAGCGCTAACGCCGTCCACACTAAAGGGTTACCCGGTAACCAAATCCAACCTACCATTAGCCATAAAAGCAAAGCTGGGGCTAATACACTTCGTCGTAAATTATCAAAAATTTTCCAGCGCTCAATTAAATCAATGTCATTTCGGCAATAGCTATTATCACTTAGCCTAACCTGACGTTTCAACCAAGGAAGGAGTTGCCAGTCTCCGCGTATCCATCGATGTAAGCGACGTGTAAAGGCTAAATAGTGATTAGGAAAATCCTCATAAAGTACAATGTCTGAGGCTAGCGCCACACGACTTTTAATGCCTTCAAATAAGTCATGACTTAACACCGTATTTTCTGGCACACAGCCCCCTAAACACCGTCTAAATGCGGATACATCATAAATACCTTTGCCAACAAAAATACCACAGCCAAAGAGGTCTTGATAAACATTAGACACCGCTTGGCTGTATATATCTATAACACGGTCACCCGATGCTAATCGTGAAAACCATGTACTCTCTGCACGCGACGGTGCTATTTCAATACGCGGCTGAATGATGCTATATCCCGCGATTATCTTGTCGGTTTTATCATCAAAAACAGCACGATTTAACGGGTGAGCTAGCGTACCAATTAAACGCGCCGCCATTCCTCGGCTTAACTGCGTATCGCTATCAAGGGTAATAACAAAGCGAATGGCGCGCAGGGCTGAAATATCACCTTCACTAAGACTGAACGCGGAACATTTTTCATCGCGTAAGAAGTGATTAAGTTCATCAAGTTTTCCCCGTTTGCGCTCCCACCCCATCCAACAACGTTCACTCGCGTTGTATTTTCTATCTCTGTGTAACAGGTAAAAAGGAGCTTTTCCATTAGCACGGTACTTGTCATTAAGCCCTATGATACCTTCACGAACATGCCCTAAAAATTGGTTGTCAGTTGGTTCAGTTTCTTGGCAGGCATCCAAATAATCGGTAAGTAACACAAAATGTAGCGCGGGATCGGTATTTGATAAATAATGTCGCTCAATGCGTATAAGCAGTGAGTCAATTTCCTCAATACTGCCGAGCAAGGTCGGTATGACAATCGCCGTAGGAAAATCTGGATTGATTTTTTTATCAAAATCGAGTTTATTAAGAATGCGTGGTGGTAGTAAACTGGTTAAAGTCCAATGCAATGTAGACACTGCCAACATAGAAGCAGGAATAAGTGCCAACAACGAGCCAAGCACTAACTGCGCTATATTGGCGTGGTTAATGTACAAATAATAACAGGCAAAAAATTCAGTTACGCCGATAAACGAGACTAATAGCGATAAGTACACAGTAATAGCGTGTTTTTGTAGTAACCGTTTACCGCGTTGCTTCCATGAAAGGTAATAATTCACTTTTTCTTCTAAAACAACTTGTCCATCATCTACCAACCAGAAACCTACATGGCTCTCTCTTTCATTATTTGATTCAGTTTCGTCTGCCAGTTCGAGTGTACAACGCGCTATATCTTCTTCACTGTAAGACGTAGCACGCGCTAATTTTTCAATTTTTTTACAATATCTATCTCGACTTTCAAAATCTAATTGAGCATAAACACCAGCGGGATCATTACGCAACTTCTTTTCGACGACACTCACTTGTTCAAAAAAAGTACGCCATGGAATCGTTTCAATTACTGATAAACAATGTAATGCGCGCCCTAAACAATCAATATCATCAATAGCAGTGGCTGCTGATTGCCCTGCCTTGCTGGGTTTATAAGGTAAGTTAAGTTCGGGGACAATACGCACTACACTGGCCATAACCAGCTCAATACACGCTAAGCGCAATAGCGTAGGTAATGCCCATAATTCAGCGATATCAAGAGGTGATTCTTTTTGATATGCCTGAATAAAATCAACCAATATCGGCATAGCTATTTGTATACCGCCAGCGGCGAGTAAACCACTGGCTATATGATAAGCCCTCGGTAAACGGTCATGACCTTTACTACTTTGTGTGCTCGGTAAAAGCTTGTAGTAATCCTCAGGCATATCAATTTTTATTTTTTGGAGGGATCGCTCTAACACATAACTATTATCAAATATCCATTCCGCTACTTTTGCCGTATTTATATCAGCAGTATTAAACGACTTTTTAGCATTTTCTATCCAGTTAGGTATTTTAGGCAAGGCAATAAGCAATGGAATTGGCTTCGGTTTTTTCGAAGACAGTACGTGACCTAATGCCAACTCTTGTGCTTTTATTTCAACAAAACCCGTATCTAACGCTCCAAACTCATAAGTCATAAAGCCGCCTGTAAGGGCAAGCGAGACGACGATTCTAGTAGCGAATAATCGAGTTTATCAACTGATTTTCTCTCCGATATATTTCCACGTAAAAGCATAACGGGCACGTGGCAATTTTCTAGAAAATCGAGGGCAGTTTTGCCACAATATTGGCCTTGGTGGTTAGAACTTCCATGGGCTGACATAATCACCATATCAATTGCTTGAGCATCAACAATGTTAATTAATTCATCTGCAACACCATGATTATTAATCAATGATGTTTTAACTGGAATGTCTGTCGTTGATTTTAAACGTGATTCTATTTTATCGAGATAGTGCGAGGCAATGTTCCAGTTGTACTCTCTTATATTTTCAGCAAGAGCTAAGCCCTCTGAATTTAGCGGCTCCATTTGTGTAATGCCTGATTCTGGAATCACGTGCGCAAGGACCATTTCACAGTGCTGATAATTAGCGATATTAACAGCATAGGCGAGTGCACTCTCAGCCCAACTCGAACCATCTAAAGGCACTAATAATCTACGAAAAAAAAGCGTCGAATTATTGTCATGCCTTTTGTGTGTCGCCAGTGATTTGGCAGGTATGAGCAATATGGCGCTGGAGGTTCCTGAAATTAATTTTTGAGCGGTACTTGCTAACGGCCACTGTGTTTGTCCGTTAGTTCCATGACTGCAAAGTACCGTAAGGTCAATATCGTGTGTATTTATCCAATGGTGAATCTGTTCTGCAGGTTGGCCTTCTATTATCTCTGCAGAGACTAAAACATCGCAATTTCTGATCTCAGATTGAATGGTATTAAGGTAACGTGTAGCTTCATGCTTTTGCATTTCCCACTCAAAGCAATCCATTGGCGCATTGAAGTCTAAATCAGATTTTTCAAGCACATGCAAAATGGTAATTCTAGCACCAAAACCGCGTGCTAAAGTCACCGCGAATGGTATTACCTGTTTAGATAATTCAGAAAAATCAAGGCAAACTAAAATATGTTGCATAATAACTCCTTAACGCTAAAAGCTTACGAGTCAATAAGTTTTGTGTAAGCATAATAAATAAGCTAACTTCACCTGACACTCGCATGAATTATCAGTATATTTGACGAGATAAATATCCGAACTGATAATGATCAGACAAGGTTGAAATGGTTAATTTATGTTATTAATTGGAATGGAATTTGTAACGATTAACCAAAAGCAACATAGCCGAAGTTGCTTCCGTTATTTGTGTCGTTATGGAGGGGGTATTTACAGTGCTATGGGTGTTATCTCGAACGATTACTCTCTTCGTGTTGTGCTATTATTTTAGCAATTTTTCTTTTAGCCATTTTTTCTATATCGCCAAATGAAAACGATACAGCAATGGTAAAACTCTTATCAGATGTTTTATCAACCCTCACCACCGTACCAAACATTAAGGTAGGATTTCTGCCATTAAATTTAATCGCTATTTGAATCGAATTATTCACACAATAATGTTGTGACGTTTCAAATGACACGCCACCAAAAGAAATATTCTGAGACGTTGCCTCTTGAATGGTAGCGCCATCAAAGTTTATTTCTTTCACCTTTATTTTTTTCACCAATGGTACCCGTAAATAATGGCGATTTTCATTTTTAAACACTTTAATATTATTTTTACCCGCACCTTTAGCTCGATATAAAGCACTATCCGCAGAAAAAATAAGTTCGTCAGACGTTTTTGCATGTGTGGGATAAACGGCTAATCCTCCACTGATAGAAACGTGAAGTTTGGAACCATTTTCTAGAAAGACCTTTTCCTTAACTTTCGAACGAATCCGATTACTCAGTATCAACGCATCTTTATAACCAGTGTTTGGCATAAGAATAACAAATTCTTCGCCGCCATAGCGCAGTGCAATGTCGCTTTGTCGTATTGAATTCGATAATAATTTTCCAAACTTATGCAAGACCAAATCGCCCACTTGATGTCCGTAAGTGTCATTGATAAATTTAAAGTCATCCAAATCGAAAAATACCAAAGACAACTCAGTATCTTCCCTTTGCGTTAACGCAAGCAAATGTATGAGGATGTCATTAAAGCAGTTTCGATTAAACAAGCCAGTGAGACTATCAATGGTAGAGTGATTGACTAGACTATCAAAGTGTTGATGGCTGGTAAGTTTTGGATTGCGGATTAATTGGCTCATATGCGTAGATAAATAGTCACAGATAATGGCAACCAAAGGTAATGGACGGCCAACTTGCTCGTTTAACCATAAGGCATGTAGTTTGACTTCTTGCCAACAGGTCATAGCTTCATCACGATTTAAAAGTAAATCAGCCATTTCTTGAAAGATGACTTGGCATGCGACATGGCGATATTTTTCTACTATATCATTAAGCTCACTCAACAATTTAAGGCCACAGGTTGATTGTTCGATACAATTAACGACATTTTGTTTAAGTGTATAAAAAAGGCTATCTTCATCCATTTTGTTAAAATCAAATTCATTGAACCAATTATCATTTGGTAAACCTTGAACGTGTTTATCTTGCATAAATTACTACTCCTCAATTTATTCAAAAAATTGAAAAAATTGAAAAAATTGAAATATTATACTTTTGACTAAATATTTTCAAAAAACAAAAATTTTTACATTTTATCTATGAAATAACGTACAACACTAACTGAATAAAAGTGATCTAATACTCATATCAACATAACACTACGATGACTTTATCCACCTGACTTTTGTCAGTCATTGTTTTAGTATTTATGTGATAAAGTAATTATACCGCTTACTTTTAATCTTTAACTCCCCGCTAACATCTGCAAGTGTTGCGTATCAACGATTGTTATATGTCGTCTATCTAGTTTTACACAGCCATCTTTTTTCATATTTGTTAATGTACGACTGACAGTTTCTGAAGCCAAACCTAAATAATTGCCAATATCATCACGTGACATGCTTAAATCAAATTCAGTATTTGAACAGCCAAGAACCCTATGATTTTCAGAAGCTTTAAGTAAAAAGGTGGCAACTCGATTATTTGCATTTTTTTTGCCCAACATATAAGTATTACTGTTCTCTTGTTTAAATTTATCAATAGCAAATTCAAACAACCAAGGCGGTATTAATTGCTTCAATGCCTCTTCTAATTTAACAATGGGTATAGAACAGACTGAGGAAGTTTCTAACGAAACAGCCGTACATATATTTTTATGAAAAGGCAGTGCATCAATGCCCAAAAGGTCACCCGGGCCATGAAAATTTAAAATTTGCTCTTCACCTACCTGATTGATTATAAATGTTTTAATAGAACCTGATTTAACAATATATAAGTTTTCTAATTTATCACCAACATGAAATATGTAGTCACTCGCTCTAAATAATTGATGCTTTGGCGTTGGAAAATTAGACAGTGTGTTTTTTATTTTATGTGCTACACAGCCATGATGCCTAATGCACGTACTACAAATATCCTTTAATACCTCAGTATTGCCTATATTATTAATCATAATTTCCCTCTTGTTATTAGAAAAATTCACCTTAAAGATTCATGCTGAACATCTTTTTAAAATAACATTAAATCAATTTTCAACAAGTACAAAGCAAGCCTAAACTATAATTTCAAATATGCTTATAGGGTAAAACCTGATACCTGACTATTTTTCAACACGCGGGTGTGCTTTATTAATACATAACTGATAATAACTAAGCTTGTTATTCGCTGAGAATAAATGTCAGTGTTGGTAAAAATAAAATGTCACAATATGTGAAGTTCAATTAATCAGTGATGTTTTGTACCATTTAACCTAATTCTTCACCGCGTTCGTCATATGACAACATTGGCTTTTTATCTTGGGTAAGTTTACCTATGGTTAGCATGAGTTTTTCTGGTATTGAACCATATATTAATCTTCTAGTAAGTTGAGCCTGCGTGTATATGGCCGATACCCCACAATAAAATAAAGCATCAAATATAATTAACTGATTAATGTCAGTTAACTTCATACACAAATAACTTAAAATTAAGAACGTGCTAAAAACTGAGTGTGCAGTGATGAGAATTAATCAACTGAATTTTGAAAGACCAACTCATGATGAAAAAAATAATTTTATCGAGTCGCTACTTTGAATTAAACGCGACATTTTAAAATCGATTTTAACGTAGTTTGTGATTGGAGTACAAAAATGACATTTACATCAATTATGTTTTTATTATTTATCATTATTACTTTATTTATTGTGGGTTATCAGCGTTCAATAGCTAAAACTTCACTAAAAAACAAAACCACCAACCAATTACTTGACATGAGGTTGGAGGCATTCATCGATTATAAACAAGCCAAAGCAATGAAACTTTATGGAATAATGGGCCATAGGGCACAAATAATGTGCAATATAGACAAAGCGTTAAGTAAAAAAAGATACCTGGCATCAAAAACAAACACAGTATTGGTAGACACAGTAAAATTAAAGCTGGGTAAAATACATAAGGTAATTCAAGGATGATACATACGCATATTCATTCAAATCATTTATTTTTTATAAAAATCAATCACTAGTGCTCTACCCTAAAACCACTTCAAAATGAAGGGTACAAGTAGAATTTCAGGCTAAACCTTCCTTTTAACCCGATTCAATTACCCCTTTTAAAAGAGAATTCAATGGTTAAAGGATGAAAGATATTACAGGTAACCTAATGAGCCAATTAACCTTTTCAAAGCGACAAATGAGCAACGTCAGTTATCATGCTAGTAACAAAAAAAGTTGCTTTAGTCGTTGAAGGTGTTGGCATGCTTAACATATTTGCAGCAGGAGTGCTCTACAGCTTCAATGAAAATAATTTCGACCCTTTTACCTTATATTTAGGCGTGTCTGCAGGTTCTATGAGTTTGGCTTCTCATTTAGCAGGACAATACCTCAGGAACTATTGTGTTCTCATGCATTGTGCAACTTCAGGTGCTTTTATTAGTAGCTGGAATTATTTACGTGGTGGCCATTAACTTAGACTGGCTGACAACAAAATGCCTTAAAAGCACCCATTAAACACCGTAGATATGATGAAAAAGCTTGCAGATAATGATAAAAAATTCATCGTGGTCTGCACTAATACTGAAACGGGTCAGCCTGATTATTTTTATCCGAATGCGACTAATGTTTTAACGGGTTCCTGTTGTGTTCCGCTTTTGTATCGTAATCCGGTATATCTTGCTGGTATACGTGTAATCGATGGTGGAATTGGTGATCCTATGCCCGTAAAAAAGGCTTACTTAGAAGGAGCAACCGATATTGTCATCATTCGTTCAAGAATAGGAAGCTACCGCGAAACTAAAGGTAGCCTAGAAAAGAAGCTTGGTTGTTTCCTCTATCGACACCCCCCCAACATTCACCGATCCATTTTAAATTTAGCCGACACTTATAATGAGGGTATCGCATTTATTGATAAGCCGCCGCTAGGTGTCACAACGTTTCAAATTGCGCCACAGCAACCACTAAAATCAAACATGGCGACCACAAATACAAAAACACTTGAACATGATTATCTACTAGGTAAGGAACTTGGCAAAAAATTTATTATGGATTCGCAAAACGACGTTAACATGCTCTTATTAGCTATTGTTAATAATTAACGCCCTGTTTAAAGGCTGCTTTCTTTAGTAAAAAGCCTGCAAGATACGGACAATCTACTATTCACCAAGTTAACCACTTAAGTACAAAGCTGTTTTCTCGACGGACAAAATAACGCCTAAGTTCATCACCCAATATGATCAATATAGCGAATGGGACACTTAATAAAAGTTGCCATACCTGCAATGGTTGTGTCGCAAAAAACTCATTAGCAACAGGGTGATAACTAATCAGTGCTAGCAAGCTTACTTCGCTTGCAATACCAAGTAATACCAGGCGATTACTCAGAAAACCAACGGTAAACAAACTTTGCCGACGTGTCCTGCATATAATCACATCTGCAATTTGGCAAATAATAATTGAGGCAAAAAAGGCAGTAACTGCGGTGCGATATAAAATATCGTTATTTGCTAACGCTTCTCCCCACTGCCAACCACCATTGAGCAACACCACAAAGAAACTAAAAAACCCAGCAAATGCTTGTAACATTCCAACAATGCCATAGCTCATAATCAACATATTTCGACTGAGTAATCTTTCGGCTCTAGGGCGTGGTCGCCTCTTCATCACATCACTCTCTGAGCGCTCTGTACCTAAGCCGAGTGCAGGTATAACATCGGTGCCCAAATCAATCGCCAAAATAAGCACAATTGTTAAGGCAAGTGGGAAGTCCAGCACCACATAAGCAATAAAGGGCAGAATTTCGGGGACATTACTGGTAAGAATGTAAGCAATAAACTTCTTAATATTTTCAAAAATAGTCCTACCTTCTTCTACCGCACTGACAATGGTTGCAAAATTATCATCCATTAACACCATATTACTGGCTTCTTTGGCAACATCTGTTCCTGTTATACCCATGGCGACACCTATATCGGCATTTTTTAAGGCAGGAGCATCATTAACGCCATCTCCCGTGACGCAAACGACTTCTCCTTGTTGTTGTAGCGCATTGACTATCTGTAGCTTTTGTTCGGGACTGGTGCGCGCAAAAATAATTTCTGGTTTACTCAGTAATGTTGATAGTTCGTTGGCAGACATTTGGCTTAATGCATCGCCAATAATAATGCAACCTTCCCCCTTAATTAAACCAATTTCACGGGCAATAGCATCAGCGGTAATACCATAATCGCCCGTGATCATAATAAGTTTTATACCCGCATCGTGACAGCGTTTTATTGCATCGGGGACTTCAGGACGAGCGGGGTCTATCATGCCAACAAGACCAATAAAAACAAACTCAGTCTCATTGTTTAGCTCAGGTGTCGATATCGTTTTAGACGCGAATGCTAATACCCGCTCTCCACGTAACGCTAACTTTTTAAAGTTATTCAAAATGGTAAGGCGTGAACTATCGGTCAGTGGCTTAGACTCGCCACTGTCAAAATATAAACTGCATTTTGCTAAAACGGTTTCCGGCGCGCCTTTTAAAAGTACATGGTAATTTGATTGCTGATCAATTTTATTGATGGTGATCATTCGCTTAGTCACACTGTCAAAAGGTAGCTCACTAATCCTGTTATCTCTTCGGTCTGTTTCTCTACCAAACAAGCCTTCAATATAACTTAATAAGGCCACTTCTGTGGGGTCGCCACTGTAACCAATGTTAACCATGTGGGCGTTATTACACAGGGTCATTATTTCAAAGAGTTGATGATATCCAGCTTGCGTTAAGATGTTCCGATCTTGTGATGAAAATATCTGATTATTAAGTACAACACTACTAACACTGATCTTATTTTGAGTAAGGGTACCCGTTTTATCAGTACAAATTACGGTAGTGCTGCCTAGCGTTTCGACACTCTCAAGGCTTTTAATTAACGCATTTTTCTTCGCCATGCGTTGACTCGCCATACTCAGTGATAATGTTACGGTGGGTAACAAGCCTTCAGGCACATTGGCGACAATAATACCGATAGCAAAAATTAAACTGGTAATTTGCCCTTTGCCCATAGCAACGCTGATTAAAAAGAAACTTATCCCCAGTACAATGGCGATCAATCCTATAATACGAATAAAATGACGCAGTTCTTTACGGATGGGTGTTTCAGTTTGCTCTGTTTCCTTGGTTAGCTTAATCACTTGTCCAAATTGAGTATTCATCCCCGTTGCACAAATAACGGCTTTACCATTACCACTTTGAACGAGTGTTCCTGATAACACCATATTACGACTTTTAAGCAGGCTTTGATCAGACGGTTGAAGGTCTCGCAGTTGTGGTTCACTCTCACCAGTTAAGCTACTCATATCAACCTTAAGTTGACTATGTTCAAGTAAACGTGCATCAGCACACACTCTATCGCCTTCATCCAACAACAAAATATCTCCAACAACAACATCAACGGCTTTGATATTCACCGTTTTATTGTCGCGTAAGACATTAACCATTTGAGGCAACATATCTTGGAAGCTTTCCATAATATGTTCATTGTGGCGTTCTTGAAGATAAGTAAAAGTGGCATTGAGAAAAACTACGCTTAGCAGGGCATAAGCAATGTAAATATTCCCTTGAGCGGGGTCAATATTTTCAGCTAGAAAAGCAAGTAAACTACCAATAAGTAATAGCACTGCAAAATAATTTTTAAACTGTAATAGAAACTTAATCATTTCAGATTTTGATTTTTTTACCACCAAAATATTAGCGCCGAATTGCGCACGACGTTGATTAACATCACCACTAGTTAAACCGTTCTCTCGGGCGCTAAGCTTTTCTAGTAGCTCATCTAAAGGAATATTGTGGGCATTCACTAATAGCTCCTTAACCGTTTTTTGTTGCATGATTAATAAAACCCTAGGCAAAATTGAAGTGAAATTGATTTTTAGTTTGTGTTATAGATGAGGGTGCTGGGATAGATAACATCAATGTTTGTCATGGCTAAACGTGCAGTCTCTCATCGCTAGCGATTCATCTACATGACTAAATCAGAGAGTTAATACACGCGTTATGAATGATGAATAGGCATCTATAACGGCTCTGAAAATAGCAATAACATTCATGTTATAAGTTAGCACAACCGTAAATTCATGCCTTGAGTTTTGTCAGGCAATACGCTGGTAAGTTTCTGGTTCGAGCGGTAATATCGCTTTATGCTAACTTTTGGCTAGCGTTTACCCGGGAGCTAAAGCAATATATATGTCTGTCGCTTTCTGACTCAATGCCTTGTAAATAGGTATCATGGAACAAGTACAATGGGTATACCAACACGATGGGCAAGTTTATTTGCAACACTGCCCAATAAAGCATCGATAAAGGGTGAGCGACCTCTTCGTCCCACAAATAACATATTGGCATGCTCATGCTTAACTTTGTTGATCAATATTTCGGCGGGTTCACCCCAAGAAAGCTCACTATCAAGTTGAACGTTTAGGTGGTTATATTTTTTTAACAAAGGTTTAATGATGTTCTCTTCAATTCGAGCTTCTTCTTCCTCTCTCGTTATCATCGGTGGCCCAATGCCTTCATACATCATTGGCTGTAGCCCTATCCAATTTAGAACATAAATTAATTTGACACGGTCACCCGATTTATCAGCAAGATTAATTGCACGTTCCACTGCTCTTTCAGAGTATTCACTGCCATCGATCCCTACTATGTATAGATGTTTAGTCATTTTTTTACCTGTCATATTATTGATGTTATCTGAAAATTTAAGTTTAATAACCGTAATATTCATACCTAGTCGAAGAGTAAGGTACTAATTCATAATGAGGTTGTAAAAAAACGACTAAGTCAACCAACTCTGCAACCGTCATGACGTCATTGAAATTTTTCATTAAGGACTGACCATCCTTTTGAATTAACGTAAACGCATATCCCCTAGAAAAACGATGAGAAGGGTTAATAATAGCCGTCACAAGCTCCGCATAAGTTTTTACCTTAGTCGTTTTTCTTCCAATTTTAACTGATATATTGTCGGTATTCTTAATATCAGGTTGCTGCACGCCTTCTAAAACATGGCATGACAAACATTCATATTTCAACAATACCGCTTTACCTTTGGCAACGTCTCCTTGCGGTAAACTAAATCCTCTAGGAGAATCAGGGCCATTATCACAACTGACTATGGTGAAAATAAATAAAACAAAAATGCCGATAATTAACGTTTTCATAAATACCTCATTATAATTGCTTGGGCTAGATGAATTTACCGTCCATATAGCGGCTGAACACTAACCTCATTACGTTTAACATGAAATAATGGAATACAAAGCATTCGTTGTAGACTACGCCAAAAAACTTGAGTGACACTGATATAGATCAGTTTTTAATATAAAGTTCTTTTATCGAATGAACACGTTGTATTTGGAAATAAAGGTCAACTCAACCACGATGGACGAAACAACATAACAAGTCCTAAGATGAACATGACGCTACCACTTATTAATTTTAAGCGTTGGCCTGCCTCAATAGATAGTTTTTGGCTACTTAACGCAATAACCGCAATGGAAACAGCTAGGGTATCGTCCAATATATAACCCAAAATATAGAGACCAATATAGCCGTAATACATCGGCATCGATAACTCTTGTTGAGTCAAAATTGCCGTATACAACGCCGGAAATCCTGCCGTACACAATAATTCAATGAAATTGACAACAATCGCTAAAACAATGACTCCCAATAACGAAAGCCATAAAGCATGAGCATTGATGATTTTTCTCATTTGCGAATATAGGCCCGGCTTTGCGGTTTGGGGAATAGAGAGTGAAAATTTTATTCTTTGACTGAAAAAATCTCTGATATTTAAACTAGCCATCAATAACGCCAGCCCTCCCAACATTCTCACCACTGTTGTTGATAGACCAATATACATAAAAAGGTTTAGCCAAGCCGCTATAAACGCATAGTAAACCAGACCACTAACGACCACAAAAGTACCCGCGATAATGGCCATTTTCTTTCGGTCGCGTAAATGAACTAAGAGCGAGAGTAAAAATAGTAAAACCCACATAGCGCAGGGATTAAAACCATCAAGCAAGCCAATAACGAAGGTAAATACGGGTAAGCCAAAACGATCAACACTTATATTCCCTAGCACTTGAGAATCAATACTCTGTTGTGGTTGCTGTATGACTGTTTTTATTTGTGATGATCCTTCCCGACTCAAGAGTGCCACTAATTCTGGACCCGTATCTTCAGCGCTATGAAAACCAACATGAATTTTATCGCCAAAAATAAATGTTGGCACGCCAGGTGGCCATACGCCCGCTTTTTTTGAACGTGAGATAAGCGCTTCCCTTGCAACGCTATTATTGTCAATTGAATGGATCACTATACGTAAATGCGGATAATGGTTTACTAAAATAGGTAAGAATTTTTTTGCCTCTGCACAATGCGGGCAGCCCTCGCGAACGAACACTTCAAGAAAAGGCTTTTCAACAACATTTGTTTGATTTTCTATCGCATAGGCTGTGGGTATAGTAAAAAATAAAAAGGCAAATAATAAGTAACATTTAATAAATAAAACCACTAATAATAGAGTTGAATAGCCAGTTTTTCTCGTATCTAGCGAGCTAGTATCTTTCTTAAAAAATTGGACATTACGTGCTTTTTTCAACGTTAATAAACCTTATAGATATCATTGATAACACCCCAGTCAAATAGGTTGTTCATTCCTTTTTATAATGATAAACAAGTGAAATTTACCAACGTTAAAGGACTAAACCCAAAACTCAATGGGTTCGTTTTTTACTATCGTTTTCAAAATGTCACTGCGCGTTATGATCCCCAGCAAATCGCCTAAATCGTTTGTTATCGGCATTGCACCTAAATATTGACTAAGCATGACTTGGCAAATTTCTCGAATATTCGTTTTTGGTGAAGCGGTAACAATCCAGTTATTCATCAACGCTTTAATTGGGTTTTTGGCTTGATTTCCTGTTTTATGAAGAACAGCGTGAGCTAACATATCACGGTCGGAAACAATGCCAATCAACCATTTATATTCACTTAATATCGGAAAATGATGAAATTTATGCAACTGAAACTTATTCCATGCCTCATCATAAAGCGTTTTTTCTGATAAAGACGCCACTGGGTGCGACATTATTTCTTCAGCAAAAAGGACTAATCTGCGCTTGTCCTTGGTATTGTCTTGATACGTTAAATTAATAACGTTTACATGTTTATCGGACGGAGCAGAATTATCCGTTAATTCTTGATAAATATTCTTTTTCTCATCCGAAAGTTTTTTCATTCTAGCAAACGCTGATAATGGTTCTACTTCTTTTTTGATCCTTAAACGGTCATCTCTGACAGGAACCGGTAACCCCATGCTATAAATCCAATAAGTCATAATCACGCTTCGATGAGTATTTCAAATAGTGAGCGTTGATGATGTTGTGATCTTCGCTAATTTACACTGATCTAAATCAGTGCACGGTTATTATTTTCTTATATAGTAAATGTCATTTATATTAATATGGAGAGATTTTGATGACAGCCTTTAATAAAAAAGTTGCTCAAAACCTTCGTAAGATAGCGGCGTTGCTCAAAGAACAAGACGCTAATTATTTTCGCTGTCAAGCCTATTTGCATGCCGCTCAAACAATAGAAAATTTACCACGAGACCTTAGAGTATTATTCGAAGAACAAGGTATCCAAGGACTTATTCATCTTCCCACTATCGGTACCGGTATCGCTCATTTGATTTACGAGCATATAAGCACGGGTCGAATGTCAAAACTAGAAAACTTGCAAGGATCATCAGATCCTGTCTCTTTATATCAGGTGATCCCAACAGTTGGCAGAGAATTGGCTCAAAGAATTCATGACAAACTTCATGTTAATACACTAGAAGAACTGGAAAGTGCCGTTCACACAGGCCAACTAAACCAGGTTGAAGATTTAGGAAAAAAACGCCAACAAGCAATAACTGACTGGCTTTCTAATATTTTTAATGAGCGAAATAAAAATCTCAGCGGCTATACCAGTAGATTCGATGAAAAAAAAAATTGGCCCGAGTGTTTCTCTGTTACTAAAAATTGATGCCCAATACCGCACTAAAGCTCAAGCAAAAAAATGACCTCTTATTGCGCCTAAACGATTTAATTTAGAAAATAAAGCATGGCTGCCTATTTTGCATGTAACACAGGAAAAGTGGCATTTTACTGCTATTTATTCAAATACCGAACGTGCGCATAAATTAGACAAAGTTTTTGATTGGGTGGTTATTTTTTTTCTATGATAATCACCATCAATAAGGCCATCATACCGTTGTAACTAAGACCCATGGTAATAACATAGGGAAACGCGTAGTCAGGGGTAGAGAGTATGAATGTCGAATATTTTACGAAACATCAAAGCAGGCTGTATAAACAAAACCATTAATATTTTTGGCACTTTATCCAAAAATAAACGTTCGACTGATCTTGCTCAAGTGATCAATTACATCATTTAGTTTAATACCGGCAAACTATCATTAAGGAAATAAGTAAATGACAAAATATGAGATAGAACCTTTCAATTGGCAATATTTGCTAAATCAGCTTTCAATAGAATTAGAGAACAAAACAATTCACGTGGAAATAATAGGAGAAAGTATCGGAGATCTATTTAAAGCCCGAGACATGACCTTAATAGAGCTGATTTATGACAATAAAAAAGATACAGTTAAAATTGTGTGTGACCACCTGGTTCACTTGATAAAGTCACCATTAACTATTTCTTTTCAACAAGACCAAGGTGTTATGAATGCAATCGAAATTCTTGATGATCATGTTAAAAAGAATGTTGTTAAATTTAAAGACCCGTTTTTAGTCCCGCGCCCGTAATACATCAATAATTAGGTTGATTTATTTACTTTCACCTTACGCAAAGCAAATTTTATATATTGATCAACTTTGTCTGTTGATCAACATAGTATACTAATATCGCACATGTTCTAAATGAAGCTTATTTTGATAGGAGTCTTTTCTATGATCCTCAAACAAAGAGATGAAAACCGCCTTTTTTCTATTAAGCAAGTTTGTCGCTTCAACAGAAAAACAACTTCCTACAACAACCAATTGAGGATCAGACGATTCCCCAAGACTCTTTAATGATTTTTCTACCAGGCCACTTTTCACTACATTTCGTTTGTCATGCGGGAAGATAATCAAAGAACAGGTATCTAGCAGTTGCGATTCGCAGGTAACAGCAAGATCTTTATATTTAGTGGGTACTCTTTCTTTAACCAAGTTAGAGGGTAAGTTTCTCAATATACGAAATTTCATAAGTGCTCCATAGCTTTGTTAAAATTAAAATAAATAAACGTCTTATTTTTTAACCGATTAAAATGAAGTAACATCAACAATTGATGAGACACACGCAAAACTTACCAAAACACTTTTGATCATGAACTGATTAATGTCAGTAAGTGCACAGTTCATATCAAAATAGCTAATACATAAGTAAAATAATATCTAAACTGACGAGTAAAAATCAACAGCAAGCGGGCTGAGCTGGTTTCAGATGAAACATTCAGCCATGTTACTCAAAGGCCTGTTGCTATGTTAAGTTCTTTGGGTAAATAGAAGCCTTTTATCATCCCTAAATTTTTTAATGTGGTGTAGGCCAAAAAACTTATTTTTCGTTTGGTGGCGTATTGTTTCTACGATAAATAATGTGGTAAACAATGCCCACTAACAGACTGCCACCCACTAAGTTTCCCAATATAACCGGTAATAAGTTATTAAAAAAACCAGCCCAAGTAACCGTTTCTGCCGCTAAGCTTGTGGTATTAAAAACTTTTTCTAACATGGCTAACGGAATAATATACATATTAGCAATACAGTGTTCAAAACCTGCCGCAACAAAAGCAGAAATAGGAAAAACAATGGCTATCGCTTTATCGATAACAGTACGTCCTGCAAAAGCCATCCATACTGCCATGCACACCAATACATTACATAACACTCCTTTAAAAAAAGCACTCCAAAATGGCATCGCGGTTTTTACCATCGCTATCTTTATATACTGATCAGCAATTGCGCCATTATTCATTTCGGTATGACCCGAAAGAAACACTAATACCGCCAAGCCTGCAGCACCAACAAAGTTAGCAAAGCAAACTATAATCCAGTTTCTCAGGAGCTCTACACTCGTTATTTTCCCCCCTGCCCACGCCATGACTAACAAATTATTACCCGTAAATAATTCTGCGCCAGCAACAATCACCAAGATTAGCCCTAAAGAAAATGCCAAACCGCCAACCACTTGGCTAGTAGCGAAGCCAAGGGAAGCATCAGATTTAATTAAGACAAAATAAAGCGCTCCCAAACCTATAAATGCACCTGCAAGTACACCTAACATGAACAAAGATAGAAAAGGTAAATGCACTTTTACAACACCGACATCATTTACCCGTTGAGCAATTTCTTTAGGTGAAAATGCATCAGAGCCGAATATTTCAGACATAGTTATTTCCTTAATAACATACCTTGGTGATTTTACTTTAGCTTTATAAAGGTGAGCAACCTAACTAAAGTAAGCATCGCCTGATTTAAATCAGGCAAGTAATAGTTAGTCTAAAAAACGTCCAATACTTACTGCTACACTGGTGAGATAAATGGATTATAAGAAGGTGTTGTTATGTGTGCCGATCTCGTTAAAACAATCTGCCCTTTTTGCGGCGTTGGTTGTGGCATGTGTTTAAAAATAAATGAGCAAGGTCAACTACTGAGTGTAGAGCCACAACAAAACCATCCTATAAGTCAGGGGAAACTCTGTGAAAAAGGTTGGAGCACTCCTTACGCTATTAATACCAATGAACGGATAACTCAACCATTAAAGCGTATCAACAAAAAATTTTATCCGATTAGCTGGCAAGAAGCATTAACCACCATAGCTTGTGAGTTAACCTCGATAATTGATGAGTCAGGTAGTCAAACTGTAGGGATTATTAGTAGCGCTAGAGCCAGTAATGAGGATAATTATGCCGCGCAAAAATTTGCCCGTGCGGTATTAAAAACCAATAATATTGACCATTGCGCCAGAATTTGTCACAGCCCAACGGTTGCAGGTCTAAAACAATCTTTAGGCTCTGGTGCTATGACCAATAGCGCCAAAGACATTTTTGACACTGATTTAATATTAGTTTTTGGCGCTGATCCTACCGAAAACCATAGCATTTTGGGTGGGCATATCATGCAAGCGCACGCTCAAGGTACTGAACTGATTGTTGTTGATCCCAGAGTAACTCGCCTTGCCAAGCTAACCTCCATGCATTTACAACTAAAACTCGGCAGTAATATTGCGTTAATCAACGCGTTATTGCATGTCATCATAAAAGAGCAATGGTTCGATAAAAACTTTATTTCGTCACGTACTCAGGGGTTTGAGCAACTAGCACTGCATGTAAAAGATATAACCCCAGAATCAGTTGAGAGTATTACAGGCGTTAGCGCTGAGTTAATTCGCACCACAGCAAGAGCTTATAGCCAAGCAAAACGCGCGATGATTTTCTACGGCATGGGCATAACCCAATATGTAAGCGGCACTAACAATGTTATCTCGCTGGCTAATTTAGCATTAAGCTGTGGTCATATAGGTAAAGTAGGTACTGGCGTTAACCCACTGCGAGGACAAAACAACGTGCAAGGAGCATGTGACATGGGCTGTTTACCAAATGTTTTCCCCGGTTATCAAGGGGTAGCTGAATTAGAAAGCCAAGAAAAATTTAGCAACGCATGGGGAGCAAAAATCGCTCAGCAGCCGGGGTTAACGTCGCTTGGCATGACTAAAGCGGCTCAATCAGGCGATTTTCACGCCTTACTACTTTTTGGGGAGGATCCTGTGGTAACCGATCCCGATCAAAATCATGTAAAATCGTCTTTAAAGAATCTTGATTTATTGGTGGTCGCCGAACTCACCATGACAGAAACGGCAAAATTGGCCGATATTATTTTACCTGCAGCTTCTTTTGCCGAAAAAGACGGTACCTTTACCAATTGCGAGCGACGCGTACAAAAAGTAAATCAAGCCTTAGCACCACGGGGTGAAGCTAAAGGTGATTGGCAATGGTTACAAGCGCTCGCCAAGCAAATGGGTAGTCAGTTACTAAACTGGCAAAACAGCGAAGAAGTATTTAATGAGATGGCCTCGTTAACTCCTGATTATCAAGCGATGACTTACCAAAAAATTAGTGATAACTCAGGCTTACAATGGCCATGCACCTTTGATGCTCCAGAGGGCACGTCTATTTTACATCAACAAAGTTTTCCTATTGGTAGAGCACGATTTATTTGCGTTAATCACGTTCATATCGATGAGCCAATCGATGACCTCTTTCCACTATTATTAACCACTAACCGTTTACATTTTCACTATGGTTGTGGCTCAATGACGCGTAAATCTCCTTTATTAGAAAGAGAAACACCGCCTGGCCTTCTCTTTATTAATCCTATTGATGCTCAGGCACTCGATATTACCCATCAAGCGCCAGTGAGTATTAAGTCTCGTCGCGGCTATGTTGAAACTCGCGCTATGCTCAGTGACGATGTACCTGTTGGTTTAGTTGCTATGCCTTATCATTTTAAAGAAGCACCCTCTAATCAGCTGACGAATACTGCACAAGACCCTGTCACCAAAATGCCTGAGCTTAAAGCTTGTGCCGTTGCGGTAACCCCATTAGCCAAAGGACAACCCCCTAAAACAATACAACAACTACAAGGCGAGCAATAATATGGAAATTTATCTGCTAGATAATTTGGACTTGCTTCAGCAACATTTACTCATTCAACATCAACTTTATCAAGTCATCGAAGATGACAATGGGCAGTGTTCTTGGCAACAGCAAACTAAAGAAGGTAATGCCCCCCTTATTGCCAAGCTGCCCCAAAGCTCAGCTAAAGATTTTTTCTTTGCTGAACATGAAAACTTACTGATTTTTAATGGTGAATATTTTCAAGAAACGCTACCAAAACCTGCCCCTTTTGTATTGTTTGGTGCACTAAGCTGTGACCTTACTGCCATCAGTTACCAAGATAAATTCTTTAAAGACGACCCTTATTATCAAGCAAGGCGTCAACACTGTTTACTCGTAGGACTTGATTGCGTAAGGCCATGTCAGCAAGGATTTTGTCCAACGGTAGATGCGGGCCCAGGGGTTAGAGAGCACAGTGCTGACATGATTTTACATCCTTTAGAAAACCAACAATGGTTAGTGATCACGACGAGTGATAAAGGTAGTGAAGCAGTTAAAGGCTTAGCACTTAGCGTCGCACACTGGCATTTATTAACTCAACGCGATCTTGTCTTACATCAATGTGAACAAGACTTTCCCGACAACACTTATATTACTCAAGCGATAGACAAGCTTAATAGCGGCGAAATTAAGGATTCATTTTGGCAGCAACTGGCGGTGCAATGCCTTGGCTGTTCGGGGTGTACCACCTTATGTCCTACTTGTTCTTGTTATAGCACTCGCAGTATTACTGTTGAATCGGAGCAGAAAAAAGTGATAAAACAGCAACGCTTTTGGGACTCTTGCCTTTATGAAGGTTTTCAACGAGAAGCCAGTTTTCACAACCCTTCAAGCGATGCTGGTAAAAGAGTTCAACGATTTTGGCACCATAAATTTGGCAATGAGTTTTTCACTGAATTTAACCGCCATGGCTGTGTAGGATGTGGCCGCTGCGAGCAAACTTGCCCTGGTGTTATTGGCATACATAGCGTAATGAAAAGGATTAATAGCGATGCTTAATCATACTCCAGATGCAATTGAATTAGTGGATTATATTGATGATGGTGAAAAGGCTCGTCATTATCAATTTCGCTTGCGCAACATAACTAGCCAGGCAACAACGTACGACTGGCAAAGTGCCCAACCTGGACAGTTTTTTATGCTCAATGTCCCCAGTATTGGTGAAGCCGCTTTTACTTTTACTGAGCCTCCTAATGAACAAGGAGAGTTTCGTGCTTTAATTCGTCAAATGGGTAAACTTACCCATACTTTATTTACCCTGCCCAAAGGTGAAATTCTTGGTGCTCGTGGTCCTTTTGGACATGGGTGGCCGTTAGAGGAAATTATTGGCAAAAATATTATTATTATTGCTGGTGGTTGCGGCTTAGCACCTTTAGTCAATTTAATTAATGGTTTGATTGATAATCTAGCAGATGATCAACGAGTCGTCTTAGTTTATGGGGCACAAAGCAAGCGAGCGCAATTATTGTCTCCTGAACGTGAACGTTGGCAAGCGCATATTAAAATTTATAACACCTTAAATGAAATAAAAGATCAATACACCTTAGCCGAAAATGAAAGCCAAGGGACACCACTGGATATAATAGATACAGCAATGTCTGCCTTTACCAAGCCACCAGCAACAGCACTCCTTTGCGGCCCCGAAATAATGATGTACCGCGCTGCAAAACAGTTAGTTAATAAGGGAATGACCAACGATGCTATTTTTCTCGCCATTGAAAGACGTATGCATTGCGCCGTTGGGCTATGTGGTCATTGCTATTTACATGAACACTATGTTTGCAAAAAGGGTCCTACGTTTAGTTGGCAAGAATTACAATCCCTCGTTTAGGGATAATTGCTTTTGTTCAGCCTTAGCGATATGAATACTTGCTTTAACAACAGAGTCTGGGTTTAAGGAAATTGAATCGATACCAGCTTCCACCAAAAATTCGGCAAATTCAGGATGATCAGATGGCGCTTGCCCACAGATCCCTACTTTACAATGGTGCTGATGAGCCACTTGGATCATTTGCGCAATCATGATTTTTACCGCCTCATTTCTCGCATCAAATAAGGGTTTTAATTCGATGGAGTCTCTGTCTATACCCAACACTAATTGCGTCAAATCATTACTGCCAATAGAAAATCCATCAAAACGTTGGGCAAACTGCTCAGCTAAAATAATATTTGATGGGATTTCACACATAACGTAAACCTGCAAACCATTAAGACCACGAGTGAGTCCTGCCTCTGCCATTACCGCTAATACTTGGTCAGCTTCACTGGGCGTTCGACAAAAGGGGATCATAACAATAATATTATCAAAGCCCATCTCTTGACGAGCTTTGATAATGGCTTTGCACTCTAGTTTGAAAGCATCTCGATAAAGCGGATGATAATAACGAGAGGCACCACGTAGCCCTAACATAGGGTTTTCTTCTTCAATTTCAAAAAATTCACCCGCTAATAAACCTCGGTATTCATTTGATTTAAAATCTGACATACGCACAATCACAGGTTTAGGATATTGCGACGCTGCGATTTTACCAACACCTAAAGCAAGTTTATCAATAAAATAATCAGGAGGATTTTGATACCCTTGGGTTAATTGGTCTATTTTAGCGCGCACCTTGTTATCGCTTATTTTTTCAGGCTGTATCAACGCCATGGGATGTAAACAAATTTGGCTAGAAATAATGAATTCAATACGCGTTAAACCAATGCCCGCAACGGGTAATGACCACCACTGAAAAATACCATCAGGCATGGCCGCATTGATCATAATATCTGTTTTAGTTGTTGGTATATCAGCTAAATTAACCGCATGTTCTTCAAAAGCTAATTTGCCTTGATACACTTTTCCTATTGAACCCTGTGCACAACTTAACGTCACCTCTTGCTCATTTTGCAATAACTGTGTGGCATTTTCACAACCGACAATAGCGGCTACTTTTAACTCGCGACTTACAATGGCCGCATGACTGGTTGGACCGCCACTATCCGTTATAATTCCTGCCGCTCTACGCATAATTGGCACCCAATCAGGATCCGTTTTTTGCGTCACTAGAACCGCCCCATCTGGAAATTTATCGATATCTTTAGGGCTATCTATTTTAAATACGTTCCCTGTAGCAATAGCGCTGCCGACACTTGCCCCTTGAACAAGCACTGTTGACTCTTCTTTTAGCTGATAATTTACTAAGACTGAGCCCACCTTTTGCGACTCTACTGTTTCAGGCCTCGCCTGAACGATATAAAGTTGCTGGCTAACAGAGTCTTTCGCCCATTCCATATCCATAGCACAGCCATAGTGTTGCTCTATTTTGACTGCCCAGCGAGCAAGAATTAGAATTTCATGGTCCTTAAGAACGAGTGTCGCTCTCTCATCCTCACTCGTATCAAGGGTAATAGTTGGCTGTTCTAGTGATGAGGAAAACAGCATTTTTTGACGTTTGTTACCACAGTTTTTTTCAATAATAGGTCGCAAGTGTTCTTGGTTAAGTAAAGGCTTATAAACCATAAAACTATCGGGTGTTACTGTGCCCTTAACAATGGTTTCACCCAACCCCCAGGCGCCATTTATCACGACAACATCAGGAAAACCTGTTTCAGTGTCAAGACTAAACATCACTCCGGCACAATGAGCGTTAAGCATTTGTTGAACACCAACACAAAGCGCCAATTGTTGATGGTCAAAGCCTTGCTCTTGGCGGTAAACGATTGCTCTATCAGTATAAAGTGAAGCAAAGCATTGACGACAAGCTTCAAGCAAATTGTCTTCACCAGTAACATTTAAATAGCTTTCTTGCTGACCGGCAAAACTCGCTTCAGGCAAATCTTCAGCGGTGGCTGAGCTTCTAACCGCGACACTGATATTGTCTTGTTCTTTTTCTTGAGAATTTTCTTTAGAAATCCGCTTTGAAAGCTCTTTATAGGCGCTACAAATTTCTTCTTGTTGCGTTGCTGTGAAATCTCCTTGGCTGATCAATGCCCTAATAGCTTTCCCCGTTAATGCTAAACTTTTAGCACCGGCAATATATGATTGTAAGTGTTGCTTAATAAGTTCATCAAGGTTGTTTTGACTTAAAAAGTCACGAAATAATTGGGCGCTAGTGGCAAAACCTGTAGGCACCGCAATGCCACTTTTCGACATAGCCGTGATCATTTCCCCTAGGCTCGCATTTTTACCGCCTACTTTAGCGACATCGGCAATGGTTAACTCATCAAACCAATAGAGGTAAGGACTATTAATATGAGTAGAAATATTAGCGTTATTGATCATGATGCTCTTCCTTATTTTTTGATTTATGCTTTTATCTTAACGGTTAGGCTTGAGGATTTTTGGAAAGCTGTGCAGATAAATAGTTAAGCATTTTGTTAAAGGTATTCACTTGGGAGTAATCACCCTCAGCAATACTGACACCCGTAGATTTTTTTAAAGCGATTAAATAATTGATAAAATCCATGGAATCTAAATCACATTCTTCACGAATATCTTCATCCATATTAATATCCTCTTGTTCAATTTCAGGCGCTGCCTCTTGAATAGCTTCAATAATAATTTGTTGAATATTTTGTTGAGTATATGTGCTGCTCATAAGCATTCCGGTTTTTGTAATTTTTTAGCCAAATAGTTAAGAAACTTAGCGGCTAACATGCCATCAATTACTCGATGATCAGCGCTCAAACTTAACGTTAATACTTGTGCTATCACCATATCATCATTAACAACTTTGACTATGTCTCTCACTTTACCAAAGCCTAAAATAGCCACTTGTGGTGGATAAATGATACCAAAAACACTGTCTGCTCCACGCTCCCCCATATTCGTCACTGTAACGGTGGCATCCATTAATTCTGAGCTGCGTAAGTGTCCGCTTCGACTACGTTCGGTAATATCTCGCAGACCTTGCATAAGCTCAGTTATTGATAATTTATCAACATCATGTATCGCTGGCACCACTAAACCACCTTGGCGTAAACTAATGACATTACCTATATGAATGGCACTGACTTGTTCAAAGTGATCGCCTTGAGGTAAATCACTTTGAGATATGTCCTTTTGGTAGAAACCGTTGAGCTTGGGATATTTAACCAAGGAGTTCGCCAACGCTTTTAATAATAATGCCAGTAAGATCACATGGTCTTCTGGTGGGCTTGTTTGATTTTGTTGTTGTAACCATTGTTGCGCACTCGTGATATCGACTTCTACGCTTAAATAAAAGTGTGGGATTTCCTGTTTTGATTTAGTCATTGCTACTGCGATAGCATTGCGCATATTTTGTTCTGTAGTACCCGCAAACTTAAGTTTCTTACTGTTTAGCTGTTTTTTATCTGTTAATAAAGGCGTTAGGTCATTTAACAAAATAGCCCCTTGCGGACCGTTTCCTATAATGCCAGTTAAATTTATCTGTTGCTCTTTTGCCAAACGTCGAGCAATAGGCGATGCTTTAACATCACTGATTTTGACATCAAGTACGTTAACTTGCTTATTAACGGGAGACGTTTCAACAACCGGAACAGATGTTTCATTTACTTTGTCCACTGCAGGTACTACTGACTTAACTATTTTATTCGATGGTTCTGCTAACGCAATGCGTGCCAATATAGTACCAACAGGTACTTCTATAACAGGTTCAACTAATATTTCTGTGATAGTACCGCTAGAATACACCTCCATGTCGATAGCTCCCTTTTGTGTTTCTAGTACGGCAATAATGTCACCACTATTAACTTTATCGCCTTCTTTGACTAACCACTGAGTTAACGTACCTTCGGTCATATCAGCGCCCAGTGAAGGCATTGTTATATCTTCAAGCTCTGCCACGCTGCTTTTAACTTTATCACTTGGTGTCGATGTCATTATCGCGCTACCATAATATTTTGAGCCGCTGTCACGATTTGTTCAACTTGAGGTAATGCTGCTTGCTCAAGGTGGCTAGGATAAGGAATAGGAACTTCTACCGTACAAAGCCGTTTAACTGGTGCATCTAAATGCCAAAAAGCTTGTTCCATAATAATTGCACTAATCTCTCCTGCCAAACTGCCCGTAAGCCAAGCTTCATCAATGATAATCGCACGATGTGTTTTGGTGACACTGGCAACAATAGCCTTTGTATCAAGAGGCCGTAAACAGCGTAGGTCTAACACTTCAGCGCTAATATTTAATTTTTTAAGTTGTTTAGCTGCAGATAATGCTTTATGTAAACTGCCTCCATAGGTGATCAAACTAACATCGGTTCCTTGCTGTCGAACTAACGCTTTTTCCATGCTTACTTCACTGTTTTCTAAAACGTCTCCACGCGTATTTAACAACATGACATGCTCAAAAATCACCACAGGATCGGGATCCGCTAATGCTTGAATTAACATATGCTTTGCATCAGTATGCGTTGCCGGACTTAACACTTTTAAACCAGGAATATGCGCATAAAAATTTTCCCAACTATGGGAGTGTTGTGCGGCAAGTTGTAGACCTGCGCCACATGCCATGCGAATAACCAATGGCACATTTACCTGTCCTCCTGACATATGGCGCAGTGTTGCTGCACTATTAACAATTTGATCCATCGCCAATAAGCTAAAATTAACCGTCATCACTTCAATAATTGGGCGCATGCCACCCAATGCAGCGCCTACGCCTACACCAACAAAACCCGATTCACATAAAGGTGTATCAATAATTTTATGCTCACCATATCGTTCAAGTAATCCTTTACTAACACCATAACAGCCGCCATAACAACCGACATCTTCACCCATCAAAAATACGCGGTCATCATCAATAAGCGCCTGCTCAATACCCGCTCGCAAAGCTTCGCGATAAGTCAACACTTGCTCGCTCATGATTGCTCTCCTTGGCTTGTATTAGTCGATGATACAGCTGGGCTATAAACATCTTTAGTTAGATCCGATATCGGCTCCCATTCGCCTTGTTCTGCAAACGTAATCGCTGCTTGTATTTCATCCTTTATTTCAGCTTCAATGCTGCTAATTTCTTTATCTTCTAGACGGTTATTATCTTTTAACCAAGTAATTAAACGGATCACCGGACCTTGTTCTTGCCATAACTTCACTTCAGCCTTATCTCGGTATAACTGTCCATCAAAGCTTGAATGTCCACGAAATCGATAACTTTGACACTCTAAAAAATACGGCTTATTAGTTTCTCTGATTTGATCAACCGCTTTGCTACTTGCCGCTTCAACATCAACAACATTCATGCCATCAACCTGCACTGCGGTCATTCCATAGCTACTGGCTTTTTTAGCAATATTGGTTTCAGATTCAGACAGTGCCAACGCTGTTCCCATGGCATAGCGATTATTTTCACAAATGAATAGCACAGGTAATTGCCATAACACGGCTAGGTTCATTGCCTCATGAAACTCCCCTTCAGCAACAGCACCTTCACCAAAAAAACACACGGTTAGCGCTTGTTGCTCTTGTTTTTTATTTGCCATAGCCAGGCCTACTGCTAAAGGTAAACCACCACCAACAATGGCATTACCACCGTAAAAATGCTGGCTTTTATCAAATAGGTGCATAGAGCCGCCGCGCCCTCGGCTACAGCCATTAGTACGACCATACATTTCGGCTAAAATAGACTTCATTGATAAGCCACGCGCCAATGCATGACCATGCTCTCGATAAGTGGCAACAATATTATCTTTAGCGCAAAGGGTTGACATTACACCAACCGCAATGGCTTCTTCACCAATGTATAAATGCAAAAAACCACGGATTTTTTCTTGCGCATAAAGCTCGGCACATTTTTCTTCAAAGTGTCGAATGCGTAACATTTTTTTGAGCTGCGCAAGTAAATACGTTCGATCAAGGTGTAATTTATGCTTCATTGCTCATCACTCTCTAAAGTTGATATGTCGCCTAGTGGCAAGCCCAGTTCTCGTGCTTTAAGTAAACGACGCATTATTTTGCCGCTGCGAGTTTTGGGTAAGTTTTGTCGAAATACTATTTCTTTTGGGGCAACCGCTGCGCCAAGTTTTTTACGGGCAAAGCCTTTAAGCTGCTTTTGTAATTGCTCACTTGGGATTACGCCTGATTTTAAGGTAACGTAAGCCTTAACAACCTCTCCAGCGATGTCATCCGGTATGCCAATAACGCCTACCTCAATCACATCTTCATGTTCCATCAAGGCACTTTCTACTTCAAAAGGACCTATTAAGTGACCCGATGATTTAATTAAATCGTCTGCGCGGCCTACAAACCAGTAGTAACCTTGTTCATCTCTATAAGCTAAATCACCGCTGAGATACCAGCCTTGTGTGAAACAATGTTGGTATTTTTCATTTTGGTGTAGATAGCCACGAAACATTGATGGCCAGCCTTGTTTTAATGCTAATTCGCCAATTTGATTTGCTTCACTGAGTACTTCGAGAGTCACTTGCTCACTTTCTTTATTAGTTCGCTTAACAATTCCTGCCTCAATACCAGGTAATGGCAAGCCCATAGCGCCGGGTTTAATTGGCATGCTGGCATAGTTGGCAATCATTATTGCTCCCGTTTCTGTTTGCCACCAATTATCATGAAAAGGCAAACCGAGAACACGTTCACTCCACACAACAGCTTCAGGATTAAGTGGCTCACCGACACTAGCGATAAAACGCAGGTGTGATAAATCATATTGCGCTCGTATCTCACAACCTGCTTTCATTAACAGTCGAATAGCGGTTGGCGCGCTATACCAAACATTGACTTGCTGTTGCTCAAGTATTTGATACCAACGCTCTACGTCAAATTCAGCCTCATCAACAATCATGGTGGCACCAAGACATAAAGGCGCAATAATGCCGTAAGTAGTACCGGTGACCCAACCCGGATCAGCCGTACACCAATAAATGTCGGTTGCATGTATATCAAGCGCATAATAAGCAGAAGATTTATGTGCCACGACGGCATGATGAACATGAACAACCCCTTTAGGTTTCCCTGTAGTACCGCTGGTAAAGTGCAATAAAGCCATATCATCTGGCGATGTTTTTACACAAGGTAAACCCGCGTTGGCATTTTCCATTAATTTAGTTACCGCATAGCAACCATCATCAAGGACACCTACTCCGTCAATTAATAAAATAGCCTTTAAGTGAGGCAATTCTTGCCACCATTTAGCGACTTTTTTTCGATACAAACTCATGGTGGTAACGAGGACATTGGCTTCACCTATTTCCATGCGAGAACGAATAGGTTCAGGACCAAAATCTGAAAATAAGGGAGTGAAAACACAACCGGCTTTTAAGGTACCTAAGGCTGCAATATATAATAAAGGTAATCGACCTGCTAAGCTGAAAACGCGACTGCACGGTTCAAGGCCAAGTGTATTTAACACACTAGCAAAACGGCTGGTTTGTTCAGCTAAATCGCGATAGGTAAAATCAACACATTGATTTTGCTTACCAAGCCAACGCAAGGCTATTTTGTTTTCATTTGGGGTGTTTAAATGGCTATCAACAGCTTGATACGCAATATTGAGTTGCGGCGTTATACTAGGCCAATTAAAGTGTTGATAGCATTGTTGATAATCAGGTAAATTACTTACTTGATTATCACTAGTATATTTATTAATTATTTTTTTATGCATACTTTATATTTGCAGTTTTGTTTAATGAACAGCCCATATACTTCTCAAACAAGTTAGATATAAACTTAGGTATAGTATTTGTACAAATTCCTCCTATGCTTTTCAATGATCTAAATCAGTTAGTTATTAATGCCTTCTAAAACCTTCACCGCTTAACCTTTATTAGCGCAATGAAATAGGTTTAAGTGATGGGTTATTCGACAAACATGATAACTGACTCGCTTAAGCCAGCGTATTGCTTCTACCTCTTTTTTTGCTTACGACACAGTGACATTGCCTGTGGTAATATTACTCATTGCGTTATTTCTCAGCGGGTTTAATTGGGCCAATAATTTTTCGTAAGCTTTACTCGCTAGTTGAGCATTTTGATGCCAATGTTGTTGATCTATATTGTCAGTAATATGTCTAACAATGGTCATAAATTGCTTTACATATACCACTAAATCGTCATTATCTTTTACGGCAAAAGCACAATACTCTTCCTCATCAAAGCACTCATGCAAACGCTGTAAATGATCTAAAATATCAATAGCTGCTACTAGCTGTTGCCACTGAGGATTATTTGCTTTGTCTAAATGAATAAAATCGACATAAGCATCAGTTTCAATCGCCCAATCAATGTATCAGCAGGGAATTGATCAGGGATAATAATGTGCTCTAAGCCACTCATTCGCTCTTGCATCATGCTTATGCCAACAAAAATCAAACCCAATCCTGCTAATGCAAAGCCGATGGAGGCAATGCGCTCTTTAACGAACAATTTAAGAATAGCGCCAATAAAAACAACCGGTAAAATAACGGTACCTAGCTTTAATTTAAAGCCTAATAGAACCACTAACCAATCTGTAATAGTGGTTCCTGCATTGGCACCAAAAATAATACCTAATGACGGTGAAAACGTCATTAAGCCAGCACCAACAAAACCAACAGCAGCTACCGTTAACGCACTTGATGACTGCAATATCGCTGTACAAGTAACGCCTGTCAAAGCAGCAGAAAATGGGCTTTTAGTGAGTTTTTTAGTGAATTACAAATAATGCCTCCTGCAAGTTCGTGTAATGTTCCAGTCATCACAATCATGCCTAATAAAAAAATACCAAGCCCACCAAGCACCTGAAATAAGATGGTTAAATGATTAATATAAGCCCCTTCATTAATACCGTTCTCACTGCATTTAAAAGTTTATCTTTAACCTTGCCCCTGACTTATGTCAGGTAAAAACGATTTTTCCTTTAATTTAAGATAATTACAACATTAGACATTTAGTAGATTCAGATGATCTAACTACACTGATCATATTGTCCTAACGATAGGAATAAAAATATGAGGACTTGTCATGTACAGATTGGCTGATATGCTTTTATTACTGAGTTGTGCATTTTTGACCCTAAACGCACAGTCAATGCAAAGTATCCCCACACAAATGGCAAAGCAAGCTAGTTATACCGAAGTGCCCTTACTTAACATAAAAGGTGCTATAGGACCGGCGATAAGTGATTATCTAGTTAGGGAAATATCTCTAGCTAACGCTAATACTAATACGCCACTGATATTAATTACTTTAGATACTCCCGGCGGTTTAAGTGCCAGTTTACGTGACATTAATAAAAGTATACTCGGTTCAACCGTGCCAATAGCTTGCTTGGTATATCCGCAAGGAGCTCGCGCAGCAAGCGCTGGCACTTATATCCTTTATGCTTGCCACATTGCAGCAATGGCTTCGGCGACTACGCTTGGCGCAGCAACTCCGGTAAATATTGCTTCGCCCATAGTGTCAGAGCCCAAAGGTAAATCTGAAAAAAATAAGACTACTTCTATGGAAAAAAAAGTGCTTAATGATGCTATTGCCTATATTCGTTCCTTAGCTCAATTACGTAATCGCAATGCCGAGTGGGCAGAAAAATCGGTAAGCGATGCCGCCACTTTAACGGCAAGTGAAGCGTTAAAAACCAAGGTTATTGATATAATCGCCGAAACGCCACAAGCGCTAATGGAGCAACTAAACGGTAAGGAAGTATCAATAAACCAACAAGTTATTCAATTAGATCTCACTAATGTAAACCTAACCACCAAAAGGCCCGATTGGCGTAGCCAATTTCTTGCCACCATTACCGATCCTAATATTGCCTATATTCTAATGCTAATAGGTATTTACGGCTTAATGCTAGAGTTTTACAGCCCTGGTATAGGTGTTGCTGGAGTGATTGGTGGCATTTCATTATTTGTCGCTCTATATGCTTTTCAATTACTACCAGTAAATTATGTTGGCGCGGGTTTAGTTATTTTAGGCATAGTATTATTGATCGCAGAGTCTTTAGTGCCCAGCTTTGGTGTTTTTGGCATAGGCGGTGTTGCTGCTTTTGTTATAGGTTCAATCTTTTTATTTAATACCGATCTAGACCATTTCAAAGTGTCATTGCCACTAATATATGGAATTGCATTTACCTCTACATTTTTTATTGTTTTCGCTTTAGGTTTTATTTGGCGGGCAAGAAAAAATAAAGTCGTTAGTGGCCAAGAAGAATTCATTAATGCTTGGGTAGCTGTTGATGAAGACTTCACTGAAAACGGCTACGTTATATTCAATGGTGAGCGTTGGGCTGCTTATTCTTTACAGCCAGTAAAAAAAGGTCAAAAAGTTAAAGTCCTATCTATCAAGGGGTTAAAACTAAATCTAGCCTCAACTGCCACATTAGTTACCGATAAGGAGCAAACTAATGCCTCCCATACTTAATAATATTGAGATATTTTCAACGTCGATAATATTTTTATTTATCGCCATACTGCTAAGCGCCTTTCGAATTTTAAGAGAGTATGAACGCGGCGTTATTTTTTTACTTGGCCGCTTTTATAAAGTAAAAGGTCCTGGCTTCATTATTGTTATTCCTTTAATTCAGCAAATGGTGAAGGTGGACTTACGTACCGTAGTTATGGATGTTCCCAGCCAAGATGTAATTAGTCGTGATAATGTTTCGGTAAAGGTCAATGCCGTTATTTATTTTCGAGTGATAGATCCACAAAAAGCTATTATTAATGTTGAAGACTTTTTGCAAGCAACCTCACAACTAGCACAAACCACGCTAAGATCTGTTTTAGGGCAACATGAACTCGATGAAATGCTCGCTAATAGAGATATGTTGAATACCGACATTCAAACCATTCTAGATGAGAGAACTGATGGTTGGGGCATTAAAGTTTCAAATGTTGAAATTAAACACGTTGATTTAAATGAAAGCATGATCCGAGCAATTGCCCAACAAGCGGAAGCAGAACGAACACGTCGTGCAAAAGTGATTCATGCCTTAGGAGAACTGGAAGCATCAGGAAAGTTAACAGAAGCAGCCAGTAAACTATCAGAACAACCAAATGCTATTATGTTGCGCTATTTACAAACGTTAACCGAAATTGCAGGCGAAAAAAATTCCACCATTCTTTTTCCTTTGCCAATGGAGTTGATAAATGGCTTATTAGAAAAAAATATAAAAGGTAAAAACACTGAAAACTATTAAAAGATCAATCTTAGAAAGATCGCAAAACGATTAGGAATAATTAGCAACCAAACAAAAAATCCGATTTATCACGAATCAGCCTTTAAATGTCTATTTGTACAAGTTTAGTGGTGCGTTAGGGGGAATTGAATCCCCACGATCTAAGTCACCAGCCCCTCAAGAATTATCACCTAAACGGTGTAAATAATATATATACAACAACGTACCAGTAAAATACTACTCTGTTGCTTTAAAAATAGTTGCAGTACCAGTCATTTGAGATCAATAGCTTACATCTGAATTAGCAACCAAAATCGTAATTAAGATGAATACATAAAAAAAGCCTATATTGCTAGATAGGGTTAAAGTATTGAACTTGAAGACAACTCAGTCTTTGATTAAAACAACGAATGATCTCTCTCTTGTAAGCCTCAGTCATAAAGCTACTGTTAATAGTCTCAATTACAATAGCTTTATTCTTAACTGCTTCTGAGATAAATTTTACAGCTAACTTAACGTTTAAACCCAATCATTGTGCAAATTCAATGAAGTCATACCCAATATATTGACCATATGGGGTATTAAAACCCAGCGCTAACTCATTATTATTTTCTGCTGTTTTCAGTAAAGGCCGTGCTAAATAGCTATCCAAGAATGTATCTAAGTATCGGGCTGTAGATACAAAATCATAAATTGGCGCAAGTCTATTTTCTCTTCATTTGGCATAATAATACAAACATTTCTCAAGTGGAGGTCGTTTCTTCTGCTCAGTGCCTTAGTTTTATTATGATCTCTTGGCTCATATATCCTCCAAATAAATATTTTAAACAAATAATAGCGCATTTCCTTTAAAAAAATAAAAATCAAACTAGAGCTTTAATATCTATTTTTATAATTTAAAGGCAAAATATGGTATGTGATACTGTAATTTAAATACATTCTGATCCTTACAAACAAAATGATGCCTTTAAGTCCAGATATAAGCTTGAAGGAGTTACGAAGATCGCCTGAAATTAAATTAGGTCATATGACCCCCCCTAAATAGGTGACCAGATTATATACTGACCTCGTTTCACTGATTACAAGTTCCTAATCGCTTTATCCAAGCCTTGCTTTGATAATTTAACCGCTTGTAGTGGTGTTAAACCATCTGGATATTCTTCTTGCTCTATAACAAACCACTTTGTACCACCAACCATTATATCTGCTTTTAATACGCTATCCCAATCAGTGACATCATCCCCAACAATCTGTCGTTTGCCATTAATTGCCATTTTAGCAGCTATGTCTTTTGGTAATTTTGCTTTGATATGAGTGGTCAATGTACGATTAGGATAACGATTGATATATTCTACAGGGTCTTTTTCAGCGAGTGTCACCCAACCAACATCCATTTGTAACACAAAATCTTTAGGGGTTGATATGGCAATGTGATCCCAGAATGTTGAGCCTTTATAGGCATTAAATTCTTGGTCGTGATTATGAAAACCAAAACGAAAGCCTTCCGCTGTCAGCTTAGTATATAATAGGTTTACGTCAGTGATAAAGTTATCCACTTCATCTGAATTCCACGCTCTCTCATCCCAGGGAATGATTAACGTATCAATGCCTAAAGCTTTATAATAAGCCACGGTTTGTTCAAAAACATTATCTTCATAGACGTTAAAATTAGCATGTGCAGCACTGACTTCTAATCCTAAATTATCTAAAAAGCTTTTAAGTCCTTTAGCATTATCTTTATAAGGTCCAAAATCTCCCGCAAATTCAACACCGTCAAACCCCATTGCGGCTAATTTAGTTAACGTACCTTCAAAGTCGTTTTTAAGCTCATTTTTTACTGACCATAACTGCACACTCAGTTTAGGAATTAACTTGTTTTTATATTGTTGTGTAGGGTTATCTTTATTAACGTGAGAAGTACACGACATGCTGAAAATGCACACCATAGTTACCCATGTTATTAATGTTAATCGTTTCATTCTTCTTCCTATTGGCTTGAATACTTTTTAAATTCAGTGATAAATGCTATATGCGTTTAGCGGCTACTTCTTTAACGGCATAATCAACCGCTCTCGCGGTTAATGCCATAAAGGTTAAACTAGGGTTTTGAACGGCTGAAGAACAAAAACTCGCACCATCAGTCACAAATAAATTAGGTATATCATGACTTTGATTAAAACCATTCAAAATCGATGTCTTTGGGTCACGTCCCATTCGCGCGGTACCTAACTCATGAATTGCGATACCTGGAGGACGGTGTGTAGACCTGCCAGATACATTCTTCAATCCGGCAGCTTTTAACATCTTAATAGATTGTTCTGCTGCATCCTCCATCATTAACTGTTCGTTTTCTGTATAACGAACATCGAACTCGATTTGAGGAATACCCCATTTATCTTTTAATGTTGGATGCAGACGCATTTGATTTTCAAATCTTGGTAACATTTCACCTTGTGCATATAGACCAAAACGCCATTTACCCGCTTGTTTTATTTTATTTTTATATTCAACACCTAAACCATCTTGATGTTGTTGTGAATCCCATCCCTCTCGGTAGGCACTAGCTCCTAGCGCATAACCTCTTAAGAAGCCACGTTTTGGATCTGGCTTATAATAGAAATTAGGCATCATAAGGCCTGAAGGTCTTCGGCCTGAATAATACTCGTTTTCAAAACCATCAATATCACCAGAAGCGACCGAATTATAATTGTGATCCATTAAATAATGGCCAAGCACACCCGAGCTATTAGCAATACCATTAGGAAACTTTTTCGAGGTAGAGTTCATCAAGATTTGTGTTGAGCCAATAGTAGATGCACAAACAAAAATGACTTTAGCAAAATATTCGCGTTCACTTAAATCATTGTTATCAATTACGCGTACACCTTTTACACGATTAGTTTTTTCATCATAAATAAGACTATGTACTACGCTGTTAGGCGCGATGTGTAAATTACCTGTTTTTGCTGCAGCAGGTAATGTTGAGCTTTGGGTAGAGAAATAAGCACCATAAGAACAACCTGCATGGCATTCATTACGCGCCTGACATTGAACGCGCCCTTGTGATATATGTAATTTTGAAGGTTTTGTTAAATGAGCCGTTCGTCCCATAATTAAAGGTCGTTCGGGATATAACTCAGCAAATTTTGCTTTTATTGCCTTCTCTGGTGCCATCATTTCAAAAGGTGGCAAAAATTCGCTGTCGGGTAAATTAGGTAAGTTTTCTTTAGATCCACTTATACCTGCATGTATCTCAACATGTGAATACCATTTTTCAATATCTTTAGTGCGAATTGGCCAGTCATTACCATATCCATCGAGCTTGTTAGCATTAAAATCATATTCACCTAAACGATAGGTTTGTCGGTGCCATAATAACGATTTTCCACCGAGCATATTCCCGCGTATCCAAGAGAATTCAGTACCAGGTTTAGTAGTATAAGGTAAGTCTCGATCATTGCCGAAAAGTTGCTTGGTCGCATTACCAAAAGCGTAACATTGCTTTTGGATATTATGTTGCTGGTCGACTAAAATATTTTCCACTTTCCCACGATGTTCTTGTTTCCACAATGGCGTATTTTCCCCCGAATAGTCTTTGCGATGTTCAACAACACCGCCACGCTCTATCATCAGCGTTTTATAACCACGTTCACAAAACTCTTTTGCTGCCCAGCCACCTGAAATTCCTGAGCCAATAACAATCGCATCATAAACTTCACTGCTTTTATTTATATATACTTGTTCTTTCATTTTTATTTTCTCATACCAAAGAAGTTGTTATGTCGATTACTTAATTAAATAAACCACGCGTTGCCCAAGTTGGATCAGACTTTTTATACGGTATTGAACCTTTAAATCCGCCCGGAACGGGGTCATAACGTAACTCTTGTGTGGCTCCAACTTCAGAGGTGTAATATCCAAAACAAATATATTGTTTCAACAACTTAAAATCTGCACGCTGAATTTGATCAAAACTGTGCTCTCCTAAATCAAGTTCAGTCAACAGTTGAAACTGTTGCTTTGCAGTCAGCTTGATAAATGAATTTGATCCCTGCTGTTTAGCACGACTATCAATCAGTGTTAATAGTGCTAGCACCGTATTTTGGTCTTCTTTGGTGTGACAATGATAAAGTTGATTATCAATAAAACCATGGGTATCAACTTCTGCTGCGCCTAATGTATCGGTTTTAGGAATAACAATTGAACAAATTTGCTTAAGTAATACCAATTGATTTTTATTAAAGATTTTACCGTCAGTGAGCATATTGTCATTGCTTGGCACATAGGCCATCGCAACAGAAATAGCATTTCCTGTTACCAGCGAACCAACGGCAACACCGCCCAACATAGTGGTAAAACCTTTCAGAAAATGTCGTCTAGATTTTTCATTCGTTCTTATTGACGCTGATGCAGTTGTCGATGCATTATCATTTTTCATAACAAACTCCCCCTTAATTGATGCTTTAATTTTGTCTTTAACTACGTTCAGTAGTCACTTCAGTCGGTGACTTTTTTTTATTCATATAAAAGTACAAAAGTGTAAAAGCGATAATGAGTATTGCGGGAAATACCGCTAGATTTGCAAGTACACTCTGACCTGCAGCAAGATCAGGGTCAATGCCTGCAATAACGGAAGCATTAGCTTTCTCACGTGCACTGTCTATCCAGTGGCCAATAACAGGATTCCATAAACTTAAGGCAAACATCCCTGCAGCACCTATCATCGACATACCCAAAGCACCACTTTCTGGTATGTTTTCGGCAACAAACCCAACCATGGTTGGCCAAAAGTACATGACGCCTATGGCAAATAAAATAGCGGCAATATAGACTGAAGAACCCGTAGCAATACTCATTGCATATATTCCACATGTGGCGACAATCGCAGAAAAAAGAAGTACGCCGACAGGGTTAAGACGATGTATAACGGGGCCAGCAAAATAGCGACCAACGGCCATTAATCCAGTAATTAATGCCATGATTAGCATTGGCGATGCACCAGACGCGCCCAAAATTCTTTCGATCCATTGTTGTGTGCCTAATTCCGCGGTAGTTGTTAGCGTCATACAAATCGCCATAAAAATGAATAATGGAGAAAATAATGCTTTTACATTGTCACGGGTGGATCCTTTGATGCGTTCAATCTCAGGGAAGTGTTGTTTTAAGGTCATCACGCCATATAAAATTGTTGGAATTAACATGACCGATATTTGTAATTGCCAGCCTAAACCTGCATCGGTCATTGCTTTTGAAATTAGCGCACCAACGACAATTCCACCAGGGAACCAAACATGAAATTTATTCAACATTGTCGTTTTGTTTTTAGGGTAAGTTTCTGCGATGAGTGGGTTACACCCTGCTTCTACTGCTCCATTAGCAAAACCAATAAAGAAAGTAGAAATGAGTAAGCCCCAAAAACCTTCAGCAGATATCGTTAATAGTAGTCCGACTAAGTGACATATGAAGGCAATCAATAATAGCCTTTTCGCACCAAGGGTATTGTATAATGCGCCTCCTATCATCATAGCGACAGGAAAACCAAGAAATGCCATGGCGTTTACCCAGCCGAGCTGTCCGTCGTTAAGCGCAAACTCAGTGCCAAGCTGACTTAAAATACCGGCTCGAATTGCAAAGGTCATTGAAGTAACGAGTAAAGCCAAACAACAGATGATAAATATCCGTGATGAATCTTTTTCGGTGATTGTTTTACTAACGGTCATTGTTTTGATCCTTACAAAATTCATCGGGTAAAAGACCTAAAAGGCTTTTATTAACTTTAGTGTCTGTGGTTACTGCTGCAAAATCATCAAAGGCTTTTTCGGTAGGATTAATAATATGTTCAGCTATAAATACTGCCCCTTCTTTGGCACCATCTTCAGGATGTTTGATACAACACTCCCATTCAAGCACTGCCCAACCACTAAAACCATATTGAGTCAGCTTGCTAAAAATAGCTTTAAAGTTAATTTGGCCATCACCTAATGATCGAAAACGCCCCGGTCTGTCTTGCCACGATTGATAACCACCATAAACACCACTGCGACCTGAAGGATTAAACTCAGCATCTTTGACATGAAAAGCTTTTATGCGCTCATGATATATATCGATAAAAGCAAGGTAATCTAATTGTTGTAAAACAAAGTGACTCGGGTCATATAATATATTAGCCCTTGGGTGATGGTTGACCGCTTCAAGAAAACGTTCGAAGCTTGCGCCATCGTGTAAATCTTCTCCCGGATGTAATTCATAACAGACATCTACACCCGCTTCATCAAATGCCTCAAGAATAGGCAACCAACGATGAGCTAATTCTTCAAAACCTAACTCAACTAAACCGGGAGGTCTTTGTGGCCATGGATAAAAAGTATGCCACAGCAATGCACCTGAAAAAGTAGCATGAGCTTTTAAACCGAGTCTTTCACTCGCTTTAGCCGCACACTTTAGTTGTTCTATCGCCCATTCAGTTCTCGCTAAAGGATTGTTTCGTAACGCTTTAGGAGCAAAGCCATCGAACATTTTATCATAAGCCGGATGAACGGCGACAAGTTGACCTTGAAGGTGTGTTGAAAGCTCAGTGATCACTAAGCCGGCTGCAGCAACTATCGCCGTTATTTCATCACAATAGCTTTGGCTTATTGCCGCTTTGGATAAGTCGATAAGTTTAGGGTCTGTGGGTAATTGAATTCCTTTATATCCTAAACTCGCAGCCCATTGACATAATGACGGCAAGTCATTAAATGGAGCTTCATCGCCAATAAATTGTGCTAGAAAAATCGCAGGGCCTTTAATTTTTTGCATTGCATTTACCATGAAATTCTCCTTATAACTTTTTGAGTTTGTTTGAAATAGTGATGTTTTGTGGTACTACTAAAAATGGGTGCCATTTCAAGTCAGATTGGCTCGCAGCCACAACATTTTCTATAAATGCCATACCTCTTATGGCAGACTCTATGCCTGGTACATCATTCATTGCTGTCTCATTAATGCTGACTAGGTCGTTAGTATTTGTATTATCACTACTAGGAAATAACCTACTGCGTATTTGATATGAGAACTGCGTATAAATATTAGCGAAAGCTTCTAGATAACCTTCTGGGTGACCTGCTGGCGTTCTCAAGTTTGCTTGTGTAATAGTATCCATTTCTCCGACGCCGGCACGGATCAACTGACTCGGTTTATCTGTAAACTTCATCCAAACACTGTTGGGTTCAAGTTGTGACCATTCAATACTGGCGGTTTCACCGTATATACGTAATTTAAGGCTGTTCTCTTCACCCACTGAAATTTGGCTCGCCAATAAAACACCTTGTGCACCTGAATTAAAACGCAGTAATACAGTGCCGTCATCATCAAGTACTCGTCCGGTAACACTACTCGATAAATCAGCACAAACTTCTGTGATCGCAAGGCCTGTCACGTATTCTGCAAGGTTTGCGGCGTGCACGCCAATGTCGCCCATGCAGCAACTAATACCTGATTTAGTAGGATCTAAGCGCCATGTAGCTTGTTTACTGCCTTCATCTTTTTTATGTGCTAACCACCCTTGTGGATATTCAACAACAACCTTTTTAATTTTTCCTAGTTGCCCATGTTCAATTCGCGCTTTCGCTTCTTTTATCATCGGGTAACCCGTGTAGGTATGTGTTAATCCGTACAACAAACCCGTTTGTTCAATAATTTTTTTCAACGCCAACGTTTGGGCTAAGTCAACTGTTGCCGGTTTATCAGACATCACATGAAAACCGTATTCAAGCGCCATTTTAGCCACAGGGAAATGAAGATGATTCGGGGTAACTATAGACACCATGTCCATACGTTTATCAACACTAAGCTTTGCTTCTTTCTCAAACATTTCTTGGTAAGAGCGGTAGCATCTATCTTCGTCTAAATATAGCGACTTACCCGATGAAATAGCATTAGTTGGATTAGAACTAAACGCGCCACAGACGAGCTCAATCTGATTATCTAACTGTGCGGCTATGCGATGAATAGCACCAATAAAAGCGCCTTTTCCGCCGCCAACCATACCCATTCTAATTTTACGCATGATAATTAACTCTTTTTAAATAGACGTTATAGCAATGCAATTTCATTATTTTACTCATCCCTAAAACATAAGGGCCTGCTGTAACTGTTGATTTACTATAATTACATTTCCCAATATTGTGTTAAGAATAAATCGGTTTTTTATGCAACAAAATCGGCGTTTTTTTTATGGTGATTATTATTTGTTGGAAAAGAGATAAGACAATCAATTACTTTCTTTCGATGGGGTATATTCAGAATTTTAGTGTTTATGCAAAAGTTGATCAGACCCCAATAAAAGGTTTACGCGTCCATCAGATCCACAAATTAAAAGTATCTATTTTCTCTTCGTCGGTACTTTGGGGTGTTTTTTGGGGGAACCGGTTTTTATATTATCTTTGAAAAGCTAAAAGACTGAGAAAAAATCATGTAAAATCGCTCAGGTCTGCAGAGAAAACGGGCTAATATAGCTATATTAGCCCGTGATTATATGAATAAACGAGCGTCTATTCATACATAACTTTATTTATTTTTGCCCTATTTTAGTTAGAAACTCCCTGTTCGTTGGTAAGGCATTGAACAATTGCTCAGTCGTATTACGCGTTTCATTTCGTAGACGTTTTATTAACGAAACTTCTTTCTGATCTAATGTCTGCGTCATTGTATTAAAGCCCATACCATACAAGACATATTGTTTACTGGCCGACGAAAAAAGTTCAAACCGTTGATTACTTTCATAAAGCCCTGGCGCTTGTGAACGCCATAATTGCAATGATTCCTGTAAACTTTCGGGAATTGACTCTACTTGTTGATGTGCTTGCCAATATGCACTATCTGTTCGTTTCGAAAGTAGGTAATGTAACTTAAGAAAATCGATGATTTCTTGCCATCTTTGCAAGGTTAAATGATTAAACCTTTTCGCCAAAACTTGCATAGCACTACCATCTCGTGGAAGTTGCTGACTGATCCACTCTGCTGATTTTTCAATTAATACCAAAGCAGTAGCTTCTAAAGGTTCGACAAAACCAGCTGAAACACCAATAGCTACACAGTTATTATGCCAGAATTTTTCTCTATGACCTGGCGTAAACTTAATTTTTCGAGGTGTGATATTTTGTGAATTAAGCAAGGGATCGTTTTTCACATAGCTTTGTAACGCCTCTTCGGCTTTTTCTGAAGTTGTAAAATCGCTCGAAAAAACATGCCCTATTCCTCGCCTATTTTGTAGCGAAATATCCCAAATCCAACCACTGTTTTGAGCGGTTGCAACGGTACATGAATCGATAGGCGTTTGATTATCAACATACTCTACTTGAACCGCTAATGCCGTGTCATTAAACAAAATATGTTGCTGTGACTTAAAAGGGATTTGGTAATGTTTGCCAATTAAAATAGCAGCAAAGCCACTGCAGTCGATGAACAAATCACCCAATATTTGTTCACCACTCGTTAATATAAGTGAAGCTATATCGTCATTTTCTGCTGGAACAACCTGCTCAACATGCCCTTGTATATAGTTAACACCTAGATTATCAATACAATGTTGGTGAAGCATTTTAACAAACTTACCCGCATTAAGGTGATAACCATAATTCAAACTAAAAGCATATTCAGGCATTTGTGGAAGTTTAGGCGCAAGGTTTTTGTCACAAATAGCCCCTTGTGCACAAACCCAACGTTCAAAATCTATATCTTTAGATGACGCTGACCAATGATCCGCCATGCTAACGCCGCCGTAACCTGAAGGTGCCGTAAAAGGATGATAATAATGCTCACTTTTCCCCTGAGACCAACCAACAAATTTAGACGCTTGTTTAAAACTCGCGTCACAACAAGAGAGAAACTCCCGCTCGGAAATACCAATTTGACGAAGAGTATCTCTCATGGTTGGCCAAGTGCCTTCACCAACGCCTAAATTTTTAACATCTGGCGATTCCACAAGGGTAACCTTGGTATTTTGCATTGGTGAATCTTTTATATAATGACGAGCAGCAATAATACCTGCCGTTAACCAACCTGCTGTACCACCACCAACAATCACAATTTTCGTTTTCATTTTATCTTCTAATATCCATTGAATTCAGTTATTAATCATTTATGCACCGCTAAGTAACATCTACTTTTGCTCAATTAGTTACTTTTAGCGGGACAGTATTTTTTAATAAAATCTGAATGTTGTGGTAATTGTGCAACCGCGTTTGCAACCCTATTTCGTAGTGCTGTCATTTGCTCTTTTAAGCCTTCAGTAGGCAGAACACAGCTGCCTTTATGATGCTGCTCAGGCATAATGCCTTGCCCCATCATTACTTGCACCCAAGAATCCACCCTAAATAAGCCAACATCATCAAGCCATGCATAACCATTTTCTTTAAAGAGTGCCATTCGATGCGCCAACGATTCAGGAATTTCCATGGTTCGATAATGCTCCCAAAACGGGCTGTCGTCACGAGCGGTTAAATGATAATGAAGGATGATAAAATCACGAATGGTTTCAGCTTCTAATTTGACCTCACGATTATATTGTTCCGCGAGTAACGCTGTATTTCCGCCAAAGGGGAACATTTTCATGAGTCGGAGTAAGGCGGTCGTAACAAGGTGAATACTGGTTGACTCTAAGGGTTCTAAAAAGCCGCTCGATAAACCAACAGCAACACAGTTTTTATGCCAAGCTTTTTCGCGTCGCCCCGTAGTAAAACGCAATTGTCTGGGTTCGGTAATAGGTTCTCCGGTTAGATTTCCCATCAATGTACTGCGGGCTTCGTCATCAGATAAAAACTTGCTGCTATAAACAATACCGTTACCGACACGATTTTGCAGGGGAATTCGCCATTGCCAGCCAGCGGAGTGAGCCATAGCTTGAGTATAAGGTCTTGGCTCTTCTACTGCTTTTGTTTGCACGGCAATCGCACTATCTGCCGCTAAATAATGACTCCAATCTTGATAACCAACGTCAAGACTTGCTCCAATGAGTAGCGCTTTGAACCCTGTGCAATCAATGAAAAAATCCCCCGTGATCTCTTTTCCATCACCTAAAGTTAATGAGGTAATATTGCCTGTTTCATCTTTTATTACTTGTTCTATAAAACCTTCTTCGCGCTTAACACCTGCCGTTTCACTTTTGCTCCGTAAGAAGGTAGCATATGCGGTAGCATTGAAATGATAAGCATAATTAACAGTTTTTTTGCCTACTTGTTTGGCAAACTTATTCGCTTTGGCTGCTTTTAGTTCAAGACAATAATCTTCGAGGCTTCCACCAAAACCTTGTGCTTTAGCTTCCATCCAAAACTCATGAAATTCTGCCATCCAAGAGCGCTGACCAATTTCACCGAAAGAGTGAAAGTAACTGTCTTTTTTCTTGCCCCAATCTTCAAACTGAATACCTAATTTGAACGTTGCTTGTGTCGCCGACATAAATTCTTGCTCATCGATACCGATCAAGTGATGATAAGCTTGTATAGTTGGGATTGTCGCTTCACCTACACCGATAGTGCCAATTTGATCAGATTCTACTAGGGTAATATCTAATACATTGCCAAGGCGAGATACTAAGCTATATGCGCTAAGCCAACCAGAGGTTCCACCACCTGCGATAACTACTTTAGTTTTTGAATCGGTCATTATATTTTGTCTCTTAGCTTAAGCATCAGCGCTAATGTAATTTTAGTTTTGTGTAAATATTATGTTTTTTTTATATTAACGGTTGAGGTTGTTTCTCAACATTGCACCCAGTTGTCTCGCTTGATTTTCGTCAATTTTGGCTAATGCGCCATAACTTTCGGGTGGTAAATGTGCGCGTACATTTTCGCTATCACCAAAAATGTAGTAATCGAATAATGCTTTCCATGCTTTTTTATCTTTTGTAGGGCGATCTCTAACGCTCATCATGGCATGCATTAATGCGTCCATTGGGCTGCCTAAATAAGGTTCTGCTTCCATCCACCAATAATTCACCATGACATTAAAACGATCAAAAGCTTCTACTTCATGCCACCACATACTGGGGTAATATAAACCATCACCCGGTTCAAGATCTGCAACATAGGCATTATCAAGCGCCTCTTTTAAGCGGGGAAAGCGGCTAAAATCTGGGTTACGGAGATCAGCTAACGTAACGACTTGACCTCCTGGGGTGGGACTTAACGGTCCCGGGTATAGATTATTGACTTGATCAGGTGGGAATAAAGTGAAACGCCTTTTACCCGCGACACAACAGGCAATATTTTTTGGTTGATCAAAATGTGCGGCGGCAACAGACTCTGTGCCTAACCAGATTTTTGAAACCGGCTGATTATTTTTAAATTCGGCATGATCAAAGTCTAATTTATTCGTTTGATTAAGGTCTGGGAACCCTTCATCGAATCTGAGTGAATTAATGTAGAAATAATCATGTTCTTCTTGATTCAGTTGGCTTCGTATAGCATCAAAAACGTCGGTAATGGTGCTTCGGTTACTAGAGAAGTTAAAGCCAGTACAGCTTTTATTGTAACCAAAACGGGCTTTATTTTCAGCGGGAGCTTTATAAACAAGTAATGGACGTTTGTTGTAATGCTGCTCAAGTTGAGCCATTACTGTATTAACGGATTGTTCAGCAGATGCTTGTCCAGCTTTCACTAACGGCCAGTCTTTAACTAACCCTTTTAAAATAATAGGCTGGTTATACGAAAAGAGTTCATCATATGGGATCGTTTGAGGTGTGATCCCTTCGAGAACCTTTACAACAATTTTAGTATCAGTTTTACGTTGATTGGTAATTGTCATCATGCACGTCCTTCGTTAGTTAGAAGATACAGTTTCAACAAAGGATTAATACATTGCAGATTTTGCATTCTTTAGCGCTATCAATGTTTGGAAATTCCCCATCGACGACAATACAAAATACAACAAACTGAGTACGCCATATTGGTTCAACTCAGCGAGATTAGCGCCATCGAGTTTTGCGAGTTTATCTTGGTTAACCGTATAATAATCAGTGAAATTCACTTCTTCTATATTACTGAGTTTAATGTTAATAGATACCGGTTCTAACAAGTCCATTGACTTAACTAGCGTATAAAGTGTTTTATCAAATTGCATTCCACTATCAATAGTTTGCAGTGCTTTTTTTACATAGTTTAGATAAGGTGCTTCGCCGCCAAATTGAAGAAAAACATTCTCACCCTGCTCGGTATTTACCCGAGTATCTTCCATATCAATGCAAATAACAGGATCTTGTTGCCCGTTATTTTCTTTAATCGCTTTTTTATAACCTAAACTAAATGGGCCTCTTGCGAGTAATGCGGGTACAAATCGAGTTGTCCAACCACTTTCACCCACAAACAAGTTTTCATCTCTTTCCAAACCCAATATCGCGTGTAACTGTGTGAGTCCTGTTTCAGAATCCCTGTGAAAAACCAAGGGAAATTCTTTATGTAATTCGCCTATTTCAGTAGCGTATATCAACGAACGATTTACATTTAAGTTAGATTCAGGTCGTGTATCAACCTTAATATCTTTATGATCGACATTATTTAAGACTATTGCATTGCTCATCGCATACTTCGCTTTATTATAAAGTTGCGTCATATCCCCATAAATTACCAGGAACAATGACCTTAAAAAAAGAATGAAACATTAATATCATGTTTCACTCTTAGGTAATACCAATCCTCATAAATAATTTTCTATCGTACAATATGAGGAATGGTATCAAATAAATATCTTCAGCTAATTGATTAAACTGAAAAATTTATTCAAAGTCTAAAATTTGTAATTAGCACTTAACACAAAACGTCTATCTGCTTCTTGAACAAAGAAAATATTGTTTTTACTACGACCATACTTACGCAGACCTTCTTCAGTTAAGTTAATCACATCTAAACTTAACGTTAAGTCTTCAAGTGGGCTATAACTCACGTTAATATCAATTTGCTCAGCTTCAGCAAGGTATACCGGGTTACGTGGACCTTTACCACGGTTAGTCGTACTTAAAAACTCATCTCGCCAGTTATAGGCAATACGTGCTGAAAAGCCGTCCATCTCGTAAATTAATACGGCGTTAGCTGTATCACTTAAACCTTCCAATGCAAATTGATCAACATTGATAGAACCACCATTATCATAACCAATATCACCATTTACAGTCGTGTAGTTTAATTGATAACCAAAGCCAGTTTCACCAAAGAAATGCTGCCATGCAAATTCAAAACCATCAATCACGGCACTTTTATCGTTCACAGGACCTGTTACTTGGAATTGTAATTCTGGATCACCAGCTTGTGCAAATACATCATAAGCGGCAAAAACTTCACCCTCAAAGTTTGGATTTGCAACAGGGTCTTGAAAATCTGCAGCGCCATTTGGAAAGTCTGCAGGATTTTGCAAAACAGCCGACATGGTAAACAGGTTAACTTCGTTAACATCATAACCACCTGCGTTCAATGCCGCTATCGCGTCACCGGAAGTTGTTCCAGCGGCACCTGAAGTCGCATCGAGTAAACCAAATAATGTTTTTTGACTTTGCGCGATACCCACAAAGTTTTCAACGTCTTTTCTATAGTAACCGACAGAAATTAGGCTTGAATCGCTGTAATACCACTCTAAAGATAAATCAATGTTTGTTGATTCAAGTGGATCTAATTGTGCATTACCTGATTTGCCTGTTGCTACACCACCCAATGCTGTTATGCGTGGTTGAGGTGATATTGACGTAGACTGAAACAGTTGATCATAAGAAGGTCGAGCCAATGTTTTACTAAATGAAGCACGTGCCTTAATGTCATCATTTACATTAAGCGTAAAATCGATACTCGGTAAAAAGTTAGAGTAGTCATTATCGTCTCGGATAGTTTCTACTGTTGTACCTAATACCGGTAGAAAATCGTTATCCGCTTCCCAAATTATTTGTGTCGGTAAAAATTGATTCGACGATGAAGTAACATCTGTTTGCTCATAACGTAAACCTGCAACAATGTTTAATGTCATGTCAGCAACGTCATAATCCATATTCGCTTGAACATATACCGATAAAATGTCTTCTTCAACCGTATTATCATCATCGGTATTAATAGAGCGACCCGCTAAAGATACACCGTAAGCAGGACCAACTGCATTTAGAAGTGCTACTGGGTCACCACTAAATGAAACACTACCGAGTGGTATTGTTGTACCACCAGGTGAAAGTGCATCGGCACCGTCAACACCAGAAATATCATGGTCTTCAAATGCACAAGCGGTACAGCTTTGATCAAATAAACCCTCTGGGATATCACCCGGAGCTGTTACGCCCCAATCACCTAAAGCGTCAGTTGACGCTTGGCGGGTTTGTTTCATTTCTGTTGAAATATAGCCAACACCAAAATCAACAGTAACCTCGTCACCAGACCATTGACCTTCAAAACGGAATTGGTCAACATTTGAAACTTGATTAGACATATCGGTTTGTGTAACTTGAGAGCCAATATCAGCTTTATCAAAAATCCCATTACCGTTGCCACCTTTTAACGAATCTTCAACTAAGATACTCGCTGCAGGAATTGGCTGAGTAAAGTCAACTGTTTGAAAACCAGCGGTTGCACCTGCCATATTAAAGCGCACAGAGTTTAGCCCTAAAGGACCAGCACCACCACTTGTTGCTTCTGAGGATGCGACATCGAAATTTAAGGTTAAGTCATCATTTACTTCATAAGCCGCATTAAAGCCAAAAGATTTTAATTCATCTTTTGTCGCTAATGCTAAATTTTGAAAGAAAAAATCTTTACCGATAACTTGGTTATTTGCGCCACCCGTTTCAGAAAATTTAACAGGCGTAGACACTACTGGGTTACCATCAAATTCAACAGAGCTGAATTGACGTGCAAACCAAATACCATCGATAAGTGATGTAGATTCTTTTTCATTTTTTGCATATGTTGCATCAAACGTAAATCTAAGTTCGTCGATGGGTTGATATTGCAATGTTAGCATCGCATTAGTACGTTCACGATTATCTTGGTTAGTTCCTAAGCCAATATTACTAGGTATCGCTAGAATTTGACCAATAGTGGGTTCATTTACCACGGTAGCGCCAGGAATGGTTAAAGAGTTTAAATCTTCTGCACCATTATATGTACGTAATTCGTACACTTCAGTACTCATGTGTCGACTACCCGAGTCACGTTCTTGGAATGAGCCAAATAATGAAACACCAAAAGTTGAGTCATCATTTACCCAAGTTGTTACACCACTTATTTCAGGCGTGATACCATCGCCACTTTCATCTTTAACGCCTTTAACGCCAATAGAAGCTGAATTTTCGCTTTGCTCAAGTGGTTTAACAGTATTAATGTTGATTGTTGCACCAATGCCACCAGAAGAACCTGCAGCACGTCCTGTTTTATAGACTTCAATTCCACTTACGCCTTCAGAGGCAAGATTTGAAAAATCAAATGAGCGACTCGTACCTGCTGCGCCTTTATCTTGTGGGTTACCCGTAATTGTACCTACGTTTGCTGCTGGCATTTGACGGCCATTTAAGGTCACTAAATTAAAGTTACCACCAAAGCCACGTACGGTAACTTCTGAACCTTCACCGTTAACTCGGTTAATTGATACACCCGTAATACGTTGCAAAGATTCTGCAAGATTGGTATCAGGAAATTGCCCCATATCTACAGCAGAAATAGCATCAACAACACCCGTTGATTGACGCTTAACATTCATTGATTGAGATAAACTGCCTCGCATACCAGTGACTTGAATAACTTCAACTTTTTCTTCTTCTTTCTTAGTTTCTTCTGCTAACACTGGCACCATTACTGAAGTACCAAGCATTACACTGATGGTTTTGGCGAGTAATGATTTATTAAAGGTTTTATAATTTTTGTTCATCATGTTTATGTTGCCTATTATAGTTTTTATTATGAAGGTATAGTGCATACGAAACTGCTGTTAAATTCGTCTAGATCTAAACCTTTCTGTTTTCTTGTGATACTTTGTTTCTTATTCCCCCTGGTTTTCTTTCCCCCCCCAGAAATCCTTCTCCTATTTATACAGACGAATGAAATTTATTTTTCCGCTAGTCAATTCAAAATTTAGAATTGACTTCCAATCAAATAAATATGGTTACGCTTAAAAACAGCACACTTTGCACGATAAACTTTATTGTATAAAGATTCATACAAGGTGATTATTTGCTATAAAGATTTTTTTTAAGAACGTGTTAAGAGTAAATCAGTTTTTTATACAACAAAATCGGCGTTGTAATTTTTTCACTCTGTCCATACACTATAATTATGTAGGTATGAAATATAAATAAGATGACGATGTCGAGAGCTTGTGTAGATAATTTTATTAACAAATTTAGTGTTAAACAAATCATTGAAATGTTTGATCTAATGCCTGATGTTCTTTTTTGGGTAAAAGATGAACAAAATTGTTTTGTTTATGCAAATAAATTCTTCTTGGAGCATATTGGCGTCACGTCACTTGTTCAAATAATCGGGTTAAGAGATTTTGACTTTTCTCCAGCACACATGGCTAAACAGTATAATGTTGACGATCAAAAAGTGATGAATGGCGAAGTTGTTAATAACCGTTTAGAAATGAATCATACAAAATCAGGCGACATTGCTTGGTTCACTACTTCTAAAAGACCTTTATTTAATGAGGAAGGCAAACCCATTGGTTCTTATGGAATTACACGACATTTAGAAAAAACGTCATCTGCATTGGCTGGAATGGATGCCTTAAAGACACCTGTTGCTTATGTGCGAAAAAACTATATGCAACATATCTGTTTGGAAGAACTCGCTGATATAACACATTTATCTATTAGCGCATTAGAACGTCGTTTCAAAAAATTTCTAGGTAAAACACCTAAACAATTCATTAATGAAGTACGCTTAGAAAATGCGCGACGCTTACTCATAGAAACCAATATTGCTATTGCCACTATTGCTAATAATACGGGCTTTGGCGATCACAGTTATTTTAGTCGTCAGTTTCAAAAGTTATTCGAACAAAGCCCTTCAGCATTTCGCCAAGAGCATTGTTCGAATGAAACGGTAAGTATCAACACAACAGGGACTGCTGAATTAACGTCGAACGACAATCCCCAAAGGTATAAACATACTGATATTTAATGTTCTTTTAAAACAGTTAAAAAGGAAAGCCTTGTACATTAAGTTTAGTGGTATAAATACCGGCTTTTAAACAAGGCTTATCACCACATTGACGGCGCTCATTCTCGTCCATTGGTGCGGTTAGCCCTGTCACGAAGAGTGTTTTTCGGTCATCCCCACCAAAAGCAATATTAGTAACAATATGAATACCGGGTACTTTTAACATACCCACTTCCTTTTGTTTTTTGTCTAATATAACGACCACTTGCCCATCTTTTCTTTCTGGAATTTTTCGCGTGGTAGTCACATAAATATTGCCGCTACAGTCTTTACCTAATCCATCTATTGGGGTATCTAGCAATTTTTTAGGATTAGCAACCTCGCCCAAATGTAAATCAAACACCCATAAACCTTGCAAGCCACCAACGATTAATTTTTGCTGATCAAGGGTTAATATAATTCCATTAGGTTTATCACTCAAAGCTGGTACCAAAGTAGTGACATTAGTTGCTTTAACGCTAGCATTTTCAATACTATTTGTTGTCACTCGATAAATTCTTTGCCCAGGAGCAGTTGAGCCTTCTTTACCACCCCCTTGGACACTTTCCAAATTAATATTTGAGGGTGTATTCCAATTTGGATCCGTGAAATATACGGTATCGTCGTATCCAATAGTTAAATCATTAGGAGAATTAAAGCGTTTATTTTGGTATGTACTTACCATGGGAGTAATTTTTTTGCTATGCCAATCAATAGACGAAAGTGAGCCATCAAGCTGACGAGTGACGATTAAATTACCTTTACTGTCTAATGCTAAGCCATTGGTACCCGCCTCACTATCTTTCATCCAAACTTGTGGCTTACTTCCCGGCACCCAACGCCAAATGGTTGTTTGATTGCTTAATATAAAGTCATTTTCATCGGGTTGATGTGAACCCATATTGGAATAATACAATGCCCCTTTATACCAAACAGGACCTTCTATATTGTTATAACCTTGATACATCAATGGAATGTTCTGTTCACGAACTAGCTTTATACTGGCTAAGTCCAGCTGAACATTATCAGAACCTGCAGAGCAATAGCGTGCGTTAGCGTCAGAAACAGAGTTGATAACAGCGTTTGATATGCTGTTATTTGTTGCTTGAACAACTACCTCAATTCCATTGTCATCAGCACAAGAAACAACTAATAAACTAATAAATAAAGCGCTAACGAGTTTGATTTTTTTGGGTTTAGTTCGTTTAAAACTCATAAGAATACCTTGGTTAAATTACTTAGTTTTATTTACTTTTTTTTAAAAGATTATTTATGCGTAATTCATCACTATCGGGTTGAATTACGCATAAACAATTCAAACCCCGTATTTACATAACTTTGCTGTGTGTTTATCTGTACATTGTCACTAATTTCTGAGTTATTTAAACGCGCGAATATCAGTTCCATGGCTTGCTTACCCATTTTGTATCGGTTAACACTCACGCTCGATAATGAAGGTTCAGCATATGTTGCCATTTCAATGTCGTTAAACCCACACACTCCAAATTTACTGGGTACGTTAATATGCATTTTTTTACATTCATGCAATGCTCCCAAGGCTAAGTCATCGTTACAACAAAAAACGGCATCACAGTCTCCATTAGTGGCCGCCATCAATTCTCTAAATAAAACCGTTCCCATGGCAACAGAAGAGGGTTGTGGATTAGTTATCACGCGTTTTAAATCTAAAGATTCGGCCGCAGCAAGTACTGATTTAAACCCCGCCAAACGGTCACAGGTTCTGGGATCCATTCTGGCACCAATAAAACCAATTTTTTGATATGACTTTGCAAGTAACATTTTTGCAACGGCTGCACCTGCTTCAAAATGAGAAAAGCCAACATTAATATCTATTGGCGATTTAACCTTATCCATAATCTGAACTACTGGCACACCAGAGGCTTTTAACATGGCTTTAGCGGCGTCGGTTTGTTCACCGCCTGTGACGATTAAGCCCTCAGGAGATTGTCCAAGCAGAGTACGAATTGATCTTTCTTCTTCTATGGGTGAATAATGGGTGTCTGCTAATAACACCTGATAATTTGCGGGGCCCGTAATGTCGTAAATTCCACGTAATACATCATTAAATACCACATTAGATAATGAAGGAATTAAAACACCAATTAATTTTGAACGTGATGAAGCTAAAATACTGGCTGAACGGTTAGGAATGTAGCCAAGTGCGTTAATTGCGGCTTCTACTTTTTCACGAACATTTACACGTACTCCAACATAGTCATTTACTACTCTAGAAACCGTAATAGCGCTTACCCCAGCTTTTTTAGCAACGTCTTTTAACGTTATTCTCTTAGAACTTCTTGATTTATCTGTAGAAATAGACATACAAAACCTTAAATTTTTTTATTCAATACCGCATTGGCGCTAATAAGTTGTTATGACTTTTATGGTGTCTAATACTAAAAAACCAAACTTAAAACCAAGACAATTAAAAAGGCAATACTCCCCAATAGTGTTTCCATAACAGTCCATGTTCTTAACGTGGTTTTCTCATCCATTCCAAGTAAGCGACTCACCAGCCAAAACCCGGAATCGTTGAAATGAGATAATACAGTTGCACCTCCCGCGATAGCGATAACAATGAAACAAAGGTCAAGAGACGACAGACCTACTGTCGAGGCCACCATAGGGGATATGACTGCAGCGGTAGTAGTCAGGGCTACAGTAGCTGAGCCTTGGGCAACTCTAAGACAAGTAGCAATAACAAACGCAGCCACAATAACTGGCATACCTGTATCCGTAAGCAATCCAGCAAGGGCATCGCCAATTCCACTGGAACGTAATACTCCTCCATACATCCCTCCGGCACCGGTAATCAAAATAACACCACATATGGGTGCAAGTGATTCACTGCATAGGCTATCTAATTTTTTCATTCCGTAGTCTTTTGAAAAAACAAAAAGGCAAACTAACAGCGTTATAAGTAACGCAATGGGGGTTTTCCCCATCATTCTCAAAACCCTAGTGAATGGGTTAGCCCCATCTATGATACCAGCAGCTGTTAAAGTGTTAAGGCCGGTATCGAGAAATATAAGCAGCATAGGTAATATAAGTAGTGACATTACTGTTGAAAATCTAGGAAGCTTATTCGGTTGCAAGTTCGACTCTGTGGAATGAAGTAGATTCGACAGTGAAATATTAAATTTTTTGCCAGAGTATACACCAAACAAATAAGAACCCAGATACCATGTTGGCACCGCTACCAGTAATCCCACCACTAACAAAAGACCGATATCCGCGCCAAGAAAAGCAGCGGCGGCAACAGGTCCAGGGTGAGGTGGTACAAAAGCGTGCATTACAGCAAATGCGCCCGCTGCAGGCAGCGCATAGATAAGTAAAGAACCACCAAATCGTTTAGCTACACTGAAAATTATGGGCATCATTACAATTAAACCCGCATCGAAAAATATTGGGAATCCAAATATCAATGAGGCTACACCAAGAGCCAGCGGGGCTTTTTTTACACCAAACCTCCCTATCAATTTATCTGCTAATACCTGAGCACCACCTGAGACTTCTAATAGTTTCCCTATCATGGCACCAAGCCCAACCAATAAGGCAACTGATGCAAGGGTGCCGCCAAAGCCACTCATTAATGTTGGCACAACGTCTTCACTGGGAATACCGGCAATGACAGCGGTACAGAAACTTATAAAAATCAGTGATATGAAGGCATGAATTCGAAATTTTATGATCAGTAAGAGTAGCGCTGCGATTGAAAGTGCGGCGACAGATAGTAAAAATAATGGACTTGGGCTTTGTATAATATCTTGCATAAGATCCCTTATGATACTGTTATAAAAATTTCGATTGCTAATTTCTCTTGATAATTTGTATAAAGAACCTGTCATCATTGTTTTCGAATATTAACAATGATAATTGTTAGCGCAACCATCCTATGTAACAATGTGTTCTATTGCAACTACCACTTCCATCAACAACACGATTAAACCTAGAGATTTTCACTATTCAATAGTAAATTACGCATGGTTACGCTGTAATTAGATAAATAAAGAGACTAATATTGTTAACAAGTAATGAGATAAAAAATAAAAAAACACCTATCTTGGTAGTCGTTATGGGCGTGTCTGGATGCGGAAAAACAACCCTAGCCCAGGAAATAGCTAGTCATTTTGATATTACCTTCTTAGATGCTGACTCTTTTCATAATGAAGACGCCATTAAACAAATGTCGCAAGGTATCCCCTTAACTGATAAGCAAAGAGAGCCTTGGATAAAACGTATTGGTAAACAGCTAAACCTTTTTGAATCTCAAAATAAAAGTTGTGTGTTGGCCTATTCAGGATTAAAAAAACAGCACAGAAAATCAATATTTGACTCATACCTTCATGGTGTAGCAATTTTACTTAATGCAGATCAATCTTTAATTGAGCAACGGTTAGAGAGTAGGAAAGAGCATTTTATGTCGTCACAATTGCTAAGTAGCCAAATCACGTCGATGGAGCCTATCAATGCTGAAACTGAAGAAAACTTGCCAGTGCTGATATTAAATGCAGAAAAACCAGTTAAGAGCTTACTATTAAAGTCTATTCGTTTTATTCTGTGATACTGCTATTCTTGATTTTAGGCTAAAATGAGTGGATGGTAAGACACTATTGTGACATTCAATAGAGTATAAATATGATTCATGATGAGCCTGTAACAGATTTTCTTTCAAAGTCCTTAGCTTGTTAAATACCCTAGGTATTTTAACCATTGCCATCGGCTTATTTATTATTGCTTTCTGATTTTGTTATTATTGATATTTCATATTCCCGTAGTTATTTAGTTAGACGCTTGTTTTTTAAATTAATTAGCGCCTGAATTTGCCCTAATGATGTGATCATTGTATATATCGCTGGCAATAAGCCAGTCTTATGTAGAGAGCATACCTGTTCATTATTCAGTGAAGCTAATTTCTCTTGGTCAATGGTATATAAACCCGTTAATTGAAGAGTACCTTTATTAACAAAGCTTATTTCTAATGACATTGACTGAATTAATGCCATTGACGTCAGCTGATCCAATAATATCTTATTTTCTTTTTCACCCATCAGTAATTGCGCTAGGCTTGCTTTTACTTCTTGAAAGTATTTCGATTCATTACCTTTCTCATCAAACAACCCTTCCCCTATATTATCTAATAGTGCAGGACTATTCGTATTCAAACAAACAGCGAGTTCGTTATTTTTATTCCCACCCTTCGCTTCAACAAAAAAAGGTTGTCTCCTTATTTGTAGCGGAACATATAGGCCTTGCCACTGTTCATTTTTCCAAAACAAGTTTTCATTTTTTTCAAACCCTAACATCGTAGAAAAAACAAACTGCCCTGTATTACCATTTTTGGTTATGACAATGGGGTATTGCACTGCTAAATGTATAAATTCTGATAAAACAACGGGAATAAGATGCAAATTAGCACCGTATTGTTCAACTTTTTTGAGATTAACTTTAGTGTTTATATGATTTTTATTATCTACTGCGACTAAATTAGCCATTTATTATTTCTCTTTATACTCATTTTATTAAATTCGGTTAAAACCAAATTCAATAACTTTATTAATCAATTCACGGTTTTTCGGTAATGAGGAAACAGCTTTATCAATAAGTTTTTTATTTTGCGCAAAATGGTACTGAGCAAAGCTAATATCATCGAGGGCATAAACATGTTGGCTATAGTCGCTTTTAAAACCCATGCCATATAAAATATACTGATAACTTGCCGCAGGAAAAACTTCATTCCGGCTGGTAAAGTCGTGATCAGCGGGTGCTCTATATTGCCAAAGGGCCATCGCTTCTTTTAAACTTTCAGGAATAGATTTAGGATCACGATTATCCGTCCAGAAAGTATTGTCCGTTCTTTTACTTAAAATGTAATGTAACTTAAGAAAGTCGATGATTTTTTCCCATCGATAAAGAAACGTTTCATTAAAACGTTTAGCGACAATATCCATAATGTCACGTGATTGTGGTAATTGTTCACTGATCATTTGTGCTGACAATTCGACCAAGACCAAAGCTGACGCCTCTAAAGGCTCCAAAAATCCAGCTGACAGACCAACAGCAACACAATTATTTTGCCAAAATTTTTCTCGATAACCACTAACAATAGGAATTTTACGCACAGTTAATGAATCAAACGTATCACCTACATAACGAGCAAGTACTGCTTTCGCTTGTTCTTCGCTAGAATGCTTACTTGAATAAACATAACCAACACCTCGGCGATGTTGCAGTCCTATATCCCATATCCACCCTGCTTCTTGCCCAGTTGATAAGGTATGTGAAGCGATCTCATCATTCTCATTTTCATAAGGCACATGAACTGCTAGTGCAGTATCAATAAACAAAACGTCACTACAACTTTTAAAGGGAACTTGGTAATGCTTACCTAATAACAATGATGAAAAACCAGTACAATCAACAAACAAATCACCTGCTACTTCACCATGCTCTGACGTTAAAACGGATGCTATATCACCGTTTTCCAGTGTATTAATAGAAGTTACATCATCTAAAACATACTTTACCCCTAAAGTGTTGGTGCAATGTTTCTGTAAAAACAGCGCAAATTTTCCAGAGTCTAAATGGTAAGCATAATTGGCAACATCAGCATATTCAGGTGTTCTAATGGTTTTAGGGGCCAAGCCTTGTTCGCACAATGCTTCTTGATAACAGACATCATTGGAAAAAGACGATGTGTCAGCATTGTGTTGTTTAGCTAACCAATGTCCGGCTATATCACCTTTACCAAAGCCTTGGGGTATCACAAGTGGATGATAATAAAAGTCATCGTCTTTGCCATCAACCCACTTGGCAAATTTAGCGCCTTGTTTGAAACTTGCATCACATTCACGAATAAAATCAGTTTCACTAATACCCAATGCTAATAACGTACTTCTCATCGTCGGCCAAGTACCTTCACCCACACCCACTATAGGAATATGAGGAGATTCAACCAAAACCACATTTAAACCATTTACAGATTGTCCTTTATGCTTTGCTGCTAATCTACCTGCAGTTAACCACCCGGCAATACCACCACCGACAATAACGACGGTTTTTATTGGGTTACTCATATTAAATTTGCCTACAATAAGAAATTAGAATCGATGATGTGAAATAATATACTTTCATAAAAAACAAGTTATAAGCGGCTTTACCTCGAGAAAAAATATGCATACTTTTGTACTTTACACTATTCAGGGTTAATAATTACCACGTACACCAAAGGCAAATCGACGTCCACTATCTTCAATCAATAATAATTGATTAGCGAAACGACCACGTTTATGAACGTATTCTTCAGTTAAGTTAATCCCTTCAAAGAAAACGGTAATGTTTTCAGAAATATCATAACTCCCACTCGCGTCAACTTGCGCATAGTCTTCAACAATTGTGACCCCATCACCATTTGACTGAGTTAATGATTGAACAAAAGTGTCGCGCCAGTTATAGGCAATACGCGCCTGAAAACGGTTATTTTCGTAAAATGCAACAAGGTTATATGAGTCACTTAAGCCTGTTAATGCAAATACTTCAGTAATATCAGCAGGATGAAGTTCAGCATCACTATTAACTAATGTTGTATTAGCTATAAAACCAAAACCCGTATCACCAAATGTATGTTGTAGGGCAACTTCCCAGCCATCAACAGTCGCTGACTCACTGTTATTAAGTAACGTATTTGTGAAAACTGCCGTTTCATCTTCAGTGTCAGGATAATCAACATTACTACCTGTTGAAGGATCCGTTAATAAGCTACCATTTTCAGTTGAAAATATGATGTCTTCTGTTGAGTTAATAATAAAGTTTGTAACATATTTTCTGAAATAACCCGCTGATATATAACTCGTATCGGCGTAATACCATTCTAAAGAAAAGTCGATATTATCAGAAGTAAATGGCTCTAATTCTGGATTACCTGAACTCGATGTTAAGTTACCCCCTTGGCGAGTAGTGCCAATAACGGTAACAGGAGACATACTTTCTAACGTTGGACGAGTGATTGTTTGAGACGAGGCAAAACGAGCGACTAAATCATCGTTAATTTCTAACTTAACGCTCAAGTTTGGTAATATGACATCGTAATCTGAGCTTTTTGTAATTGATTCTGCAGTACCGTATGTCGCTAACATTTCAGTTTTATCAAGTATAACTAGTTCAGTAACCGATTCATCAGTACCATCAACATCAACGTTAGTTGATTCATACCTAAAGCCTGCGGTAACTGATAAAGGCATTTCGGCGAGTTCTCCTTCAAAGTCAAGTTCAACATAAAGTGAAAGGGTTTGTTCCGTAATTTCAAATGATTTATTTCGTTTTTCGGCATCAAAACTAATTTGGTTTCCATTAACCGCTGAATATTGCTCTAGGTAAGAAAAATTAGCTTCGCCATCATGTGCTAACCATGAAGTAGGCATACGACCACTTCCGCTAACATCACTTAAAAAGTCACTGCCTGCATTAAATACATATTGAGAAAATACGTCGATATCAGGTGCGTCGGAGTAACCACAAAAAACACAGTGAATACCTGCACCTTCATTATCCCAACGGTCAAGACTCTTGGTTTCAGATGAATACATAGCACCAAATTTAATCGCCGATAGGCCTGTATCACTATCATCAATCCATGTACTGTTCCATCTAATTTGGTCAATACGGTCTTCAACCGCCCAACCTCGACGTAACATGACATGAGCTCGGCTATTCGCAGAGTCTAGGTAGTCAGATACTCCCGCAGGTGTAACGCTTGGATCATAGGCCTTACCGTCTAACTCTTGTTGACCGCTATAAATATTTTCGTTTGCACTTGAAAAATCACTAGCATATGGCAGAATATTGTCATCAATTTGAAAGCGTACGCGGTTGGCATAACCAATAAGTGATAATTGATTACCACGGCCCTTGTTTGCGTCGCGTTCTGCACGAGAATTACTAAGGTCAAATTTCATATTAAGATTTTCTCTAACATCCCAATCAAAGTTTAATCCCAAAGAGCTCGACTCAGTTAAACGGTCAAATTTCTTAGCGTGCATATCGGTAGCTAAACCAACTTCTTGGTATAAATCGATTACGGTACCATTAGCATCAACTGTTGCAGTGGTATCGCTGCCAAAACCTTCAATATTTGGTGAGGTAAACCAATGACCATATGAGGTAGTATCCGTTTTAACATCAAAGTCAGAATACAATACATCAGCCGTAATAATTAAGTTGTCCTTAGGCGCATATTGTAAGACTAAATTAGCATTGGTACGTGTACGTTCTTCTCTGGTAACTTTATGATCATAGTTACGCGGAGAGAAAATATTACCACTATACGCAGTGCCACTTTCAGTTTGTGGATTAGGCACTCCCACATTTTCGAGCCAACCATCCATTTGAGCTTGGTTTAAACGTGTTTCACGCTCTTGATATGATATAGCGAATAAAACACCATAAGTATCATCATCAAACGTATTACTGATCAAGCCTGAAATTTCTGGTGTGGTTTTTTCACTATTTTCGTCGTAAATACCTTTAACACTTCCTGACATTTTAAAGCCATTAATAGCAAATGGACGTGCAGTGCTAACATTAACGGTTGCGCCAATACCACCTGATTGCATAATAGCGGTAGAGGTTTTATATACATCTAAACTTTTGACTAAATCAGAGGCTATCGTATCAAAACTAAAGGCACGGCTTTGGGTTTCTGACGCCATTTGACGACCATTAACCAAAACAGTATTAAATTGCGGACCGAAACCACGTACCGTAATTAACTGCCCTTCACCACTTGAACGGTCAATTGATACCCCTGTAATACGCTGTAGTGATTCAGCTAAATTGGTATCAGGGAATTTACCAATATTTTGGGCAGAAATGGAGTCAACCACTCCTAATGCTTCATGTTTTTCATCCATAGCACGACCTAACGCATCCCGGAGACCACTCACCTCTATTATTTCTATCTCGACCATTAAGGGCGTCGTTGAAATAGGACTTAAAGCAGTTAATGTCTTGTTAGTAACTTTATTTTCGTTATTTTGTGATAGGTAAGTTTTTCTCTCAAAGCTAGGATCAATTAATATAGATAACTGGCCACTCTCGCTAATATCTGTTGTAAGACCGGTATCTTTGAGTAATTTATTGAGTGCATCCATCACAGAGTAATTACCTGATACTCGGTTTGTTTGTTTATTTTCAATTTTATTTAATGGAAAAAGTAACGTTATATCTGCCTGTTCTGCAAAATTTATTAGCGATAAATCGGCTCTTTGTCGAGGAATATTGAAAGCGATTTTTTCTAATTCATCTTTTGCATAAACCCAGCTAGGTAAACTAAAAAGCATAATAATACAGAAGAAGTGTATTTGAATATTTCTAGATTCGAGATGCACAACTTTTCGCCATACATAAAAAAAAGATGACAAATCACTTTTTTTCTTCCATAAAAATTTATAAATACGATTTAATATTTTTTTTAAAAAAAAACTCATCATTACTTTTAAATTAAGCCTTGTTATAATTTTTATTGTTAATTTTATTGGCAAAAAACGAAGGATAAATCTAAATAAATTCAAGTTAACTTTATGAAATTAAAGTGAATACAACAAGGAATCATCAGATAGCTTTTGAGTTATTATTTATATTTTATTTTTCCGCCAGATCGACCATATTCAACTCTACGATGAATTACAACCTATGAAGCAGATTCAATAAAAGATTATGAAGCATAATGCATAAAAAATTAATTATACTTGTGTCCTACATTATCTACCATAATGACTTTGTTGAGAGGTCATTTAAGCGTAAGATATTTATCCATAATTATTATTAATAATTATATGGCGGATTTATTTAAGTTAATCGTCTTAACTGTAACGCGGGTAATTTAATCGCTATATATCGAGCTTTTAGATAACAAGATGATAAAAAAATTAAAACAATAAGTAAAAGTGAACCCAATGTCGAACGATACTTTATTTTATAAAATATATTTAGCCTCGAGAAAAAGTATTTCTCGTGTGGTATCTCGAATTGTTCCCCCTGATGAAATTGAAGATATTGTTCAAGAAACTTATGTCCGTATCTGCCAAATTGAAAATAAAGAACATATTACTTCACCTAAGTCTTTTATGTATAGAACAGCACGAAACTTAGCACTAGATTATCTAAAACAAGCCAATGTTAAACTTGTTGACCGTGTTGATGATATTCAGACTTTGGAGTATTTATTATCAAGTGATTCTGATGAAATGTATGAAAATACATTAACGAGCAATGAATTTTCGTATTTTTGTGAAGCCGTAAGACAATTACCGACACAATGCCGCAAAGTTTTTGTGTTAAAGAAAGTTTATGGATATTCGCAGCGCGAGATCGCTGCTCAATTAAACCTTAGTGAAAGTACCGTGGAAAAACATATATCAACAGGCATGAAGCGTAGTACGCTTTTTATGCGCAATATTAATAAACAAGTAAATTCTCCCTCTTCTAGCTTGTCTCCTAATATTGCAGGAGGCACTCATGAGTAATATTCATCAAATCAATCAAAAATCGACAGAACAAAAATCAGCAGAGCTAACAGAAGAACTTCGTTTAAATGAAGCAAGTGATTGGATCGCGAAGTTAGACCGCAACTTAACAGATGTAGAGAAAAAGCAACTTTCGACATGGTTATCTATTGATACTTTGAATGTTGAAGTTTTATTTGAAGTGGCTCAAATGTGGGACAAAATGGATGATTTAGGTCGTTTATCTGAACTTTTTCCTCAAACAGATGTTAAGCAACATAAAACAAGGCTTACCGTTACCTCTCTTGCTGCGTCATTTATCGTTGCACTCGCATTTATACTCTATCAAAGTGGTAGCAACTATCTTCCGTTTGATCAAAGCACATCTTCTATAATAGCAATGCAAGCCAGCTATCAAACTAATGTGGGTGAAAGCAATACCATTAACTTACCTGACAACACTAAAATAGTCCTTAACACCAATAGCTTTGTTCAAGTTAAATACACTCAAAACTCTCGAATAATAGAGTTACAACGCGGAGAAATTCACATTAAAGTGGCACATGATACATCGCGTCCATTAAGCGTCATTGCAGGTGGTAAAATAATTCAAGCAGTTGGTACTGCTTTTAATGTTGAAGTACGAAGTGATTTAGTCGAACTTATTGTAACCGACGGTAAAGTATTGGTTGCTCAAAAAGACAACAAAGCTAGCGATGAAATAGAACAAATGGCAAAAAGATTGCCACAAAATTCTATGGCCATTTCTAAAGGTGAAAAAGTAGATTTAGACACTTCAGGAAAAATTCAAGAAAAAATAACAAAAGTAGGTCCTATTGAAATCGCTGCTAGCTTAAGTTGGCGTCAGGGTAACTTGATATTCCGTGGTGAGTCTCTTGCCCAAGCAATGGCAGAGATCAGTCGTTATACCGATATAAAGTTTGAATTGGCCGACGATGAAAGTCTTCAAAAGATACAAGTAGCTGGACTGTTTAAAACCGGTGATGTCACAGGCCTACTTGATGTGCTCAGTAGAAACTTTAATATCAGCTATCAAAAAGTTGCACCTAATAAAATTATTTTAAAATATGCGGGCTAATATTTTCATCACTAATTTTAGAGACTTGATTACTCATATTAAGCCTTGGAGTTCTTCCCTTAAGTCGGTTCTTTCGATTTACCATTACATTAAGTAATGGTTTTTTTATTTTAGCCGCTTTAATAAAACTAATAACAAAAACTAAAAAGGAAACAGTATGACCGAAAAAACGCATTTAGCTGATTTAAATATCCCCTCAGAAAAAATAGAAGAGGCCAATACCTCTGTTTTATATGTATTATTTATTTCTTCTGTCGCTGCTTTAGGAGGATTTCTTTTTGGTTTCGATTCAGGGGTCATTAATGGCACAGTCACCGCATTAGGTAATGCTTTTCAATCAAATGATGTTGCCACAGGATTTAACGTGGCCTCTGTTTTATTAGGTTGTGCCGTTGGCGCCTTGATGGCAGGCCCCATTTCTAACCATTTTGGACGTAAACCCATCATGATTATTACAGCGCTCATATTTGCTATAAGTGCTTTTGGCTCAGGTATATCAGACTCTTCTGTCGAGTTTATTTTTTACCGGTTAATTGGTGGTTTAGGGATTGGCGCTGCATCAGTTCTAGCGCCTGCATATATCGCAGAAGTTGCCCCCGCTGCAATACGAGGTCGACTAGCGACGCTGCAACAACTCGCGATAGTGCTAGGTTTATTTGCTGCATTTCTAAGCAATTATATCATCGCTTCATCAGCAGGTAGCGCTGAAAATTCATTTTTACTCGACATGTCAGCATGGCGCTGGATGTTTTGGGTTGAATTAATCCCTGCAACATTATTTTTAATTGGAGTGTTATTTATTCCAGAATCGCCGCGTTTTCTAGTAGCAAAAGGCAATATAGAAAAAGCACGTGGTGTATTTAAAAAGATTTCAGTAGGTATTGAAAACGAACTTATTGATGAAGTAAAAAAATCATTACATGGTAATAAGAGATCTAATATTTTAGATTTATTCATTGAAGGGAAAAAGCAAATACACCCTATAATTTGGGTAGGTATTGCCCTATCTGTATTTCAACAATTTGTTGGTATTAACGTTGTTTTTTATTATGGCGCAGAACTTTGGCAAGCGGCAGGGTTTGACGAATCACAATCTTTATTAATCAATGTATTAACCGGAACAACCAATATTGTATCAACATTTATTGCTATTGCCTTAATCGATAAAGTGGGCCGTAAACCTCTATTGTTAGTTGGAAGTGTTGGTATGTTTATTAGCTTAGGCGTACTGAGTTTTATTTTTGGTACCGCTGGTTTTGATGAAGTAGGAAAAATAGCGTTATCTGAAACGATGGGAACTTTCGCTTTAATTATGGCTAACTTATTTGTTGTATTTTTTGGTTTGAGTTGGGGACCTGTTGTTTGGGTATTATTAGGTGAAATGTTTAATAACCGCATACGTGGTGCTGCTTTAGCAATAGCGGCTAGCGCTCAATGGATAGCTAACTTTGCTATTACGATGACCTTCCCTATTATATTAGGCTCAATTGGTTTAGCTGGTGCTTATGGTTTGTATACAATATCTGCATTTATCAGTATTTTCTTTGTGATTAAATATATTAAAGAAACTCGCGGAGTGCGTTTAGAAGAAATGGAGTAATATTGGCAAGGTTCATCACAGTTAATATTGATGAACCTTATTTTTACAACCTCTATTAATCTTAACAAATTCAGCTAAATAAGTTTTTACCTTTTATTGACTGATTTATAAAGCTATGGCGCATGTACGCCATAGAAAACAAAAAGGTCTAATTAAAACTGGAATATATTTATAGCCATTGCATATTAGCTTGTAAAAACATTCATTATGTTTGAATATCAATTTTCAACAAAAGAAGTAAAAGAGAGGTTAGAAGGTACGTGACTTTCCTCTCATACTATCAACATTAATCATTTAAAGCGATATATAGGCTATTTGGAAAGCGCCAACAATTAAACTCTGCCTATCCATTGACAATGTCATCTTTTCAAACCCATATCCCGCTAACAGCTTAGGTGCTTTTCCATTTATTATATACTCTATGACGATGTATGGACTCCACAACCCTAGCAACTAGTCTAGAGTTACAGAAACTATTAAGGAGACCATATTATGTTGAACTCTACTATCTTTGGAATTGATTTAGCTAAGAATATTATTCAGGTTTGTGATATTAGCAAACATGGTGAGTTAGTTAGCAACAAAGCCGTTACCCGCCAAAAACTTAAAGAGCTATTGGCAAAAGCCAAACCAGCTGTTGTGGCTATTGAAGGTTGTGGGAGCAGTCATTATTGGGGCAGATATGCTCAGAGCTTTGATCATGACGTTCGGATCATTAGCCCTAAAAAAGTAAAAGGCTTTCTCCAAGGACATAAAACAGATGCCAATGATGCGCTGGCCATTGCCAATGCGTCGTTACAAATAGGGCTGAAATCTAGTAAACCCAAAACTGAACAACAACAAACGATACAAACATTAGAAACAAGTCGCTTTCATTTATCTCGTAGTATTACTTCTTTAAGTAACCACCTACGAGCCATGCTTTACGAGTACGGCATTGTGAGTGCTAGAGGCGTTAAAGCATTAACGACAGTCATCCAGGATACACTCAATGACGCGAATTCAATTCCAGAATGTTTACGCTCAACTGTTAATCAACTCTGGTTAACCTATTTACATTTAAGAAAAGAGTTAGCTCAACTAATAAAAACAAAAAACGCACTTATTCGTCAATTGCAACCGTGCAAAAAGCTAATGGATTTAGAAGGAGTAGCAGAAGTGTGTGCTGGCTTGTTGTATTCATCAATAGGTGATGGAAAGCAATTCAAAAATGGCCGGGAGGCATCAGCATTTGTTGGGCTAACACCTAAACAACATAGCTCAGGAGGTAAAGTGTTCATGACTGGCATTGATAGAGCTGGTGGAATTAAAGAGCTGAGGTCAGCCTTGTACCAAGGTGCGCTTTCTTATATCTGCAACTTACCGGATGAGCCTAAAACAGCAAAACAAGCATGGCTGATAAAGTTAGTTCAGCGAGCGGGTATTAAACGATCCTGTATTGCGTTAGCCAATAAAACGGTTAGAACCGCATGGGCAATGTTACGGCATGAAAATAAATATGAACAAAGGCCATGATTAGCAATATAGAAACACGAGTAATAACAACAAGCAGAATTTTTACAATAATGATAAAGCATAAACGGTAAGACCAACCTATTAAAAACCTGACCTTAGCGAAAGTCATCAAGACTGTTATGGCGAAAAGGATAATAGGTGCGCAAACATCATAGGCTAGAGGGTAGCTCTCTCAACAAAAGCCGTATATACGACCGCATCTTAATCTGTTTAATGTGAAATTGTTAATTGTAAAATACGTGGAGTCCATATACGCTTTGTGCCTCTTTCTGCCATAGAATGATTAAATTTTATGTCTGCTGTATGGTCAGAAAGTTAACATTTGATATTTTGACGGAGCTTATTCCGCTTTACGTACAAATTAGAATTCGTAATAATATAAACAGGTAACTAAGTCCTTCTCCATCAGACCCCCTAAACAACGATTTTTAGATACTTCCCGAAACATTTAGAACCATAATGCATTATTCAGATTAAGTGTATTAATTTGGAGGTTTAATGGGTATTTGAAAGTCGAACAATTGAGTGGCATATCAGATTAAAGATATAAGTTTTATCGACCATCAATTACCCATATCTTATTTTCGAAGTCTATTTCATCCCACTTCGCGGAAGCGGCCTCACTTAGTCGCACCATAGTATATAGCTGCCATTTTATTAGACAACGTGTGGTTACTTTAATACTTGCATAGAATAAAGCATTCATAAGCTCAGGTAGCTCTTCTGGTTTTAAGGTAAGCATGTCTTGTGACTTAGGTGTTTCAAAAGCCGCTTTAATACTAGTTAAAGGGTTATAATGAATAGTGCCAGTATTAACCGCATGAGTTATCACTTCATTCAAATGACCTATTATCTTATTCGTTGTTTATAAACTGCCTTTAGCGGCTAGTGGCCTTAATACTGCAATAGTTTCAGGCGCATTAATTTGATCGATAGGCTTGTTCGATAACTTGGGAAATATATGGTTTTCAAAATTACGAATAATGCTAGTAGCGGTTACTTCACCTATCTTCGTTTTTTAATAGCAAACCATTGTGCAACAACTACTCTCAACGTTGAGTTTATAGCTAATAGCTTTTCTCTTTGCTGCTTATCTTTTTCTTCTTTGGGATCTATGTCATTAGCTAATAATGAACGAGCCTCTTCACGTAACCTTCTAGCATCAGCTAAAGATAACGCAGGATATTTACCTAAACTGAGATTCGCTCGTTTTTTGGAGATAGGTCTTAAATAGGTAAAGAGCCAAAACTTGGAGCCATGAGGTTTGGTTATTTTAGCCATGTAATACCAGTATTTTTAGTATTCACATTGAATATCATCAAGTTATAGTATTTATGTAACACGGTCTACTCTAGGTTGATACTTGTGTTACATCATGTGTTACATAAAATCGTGGATTTAACCGGGTTTAGTTGGATAGCTCTGGACATAAAAAAACCGGAAGACCTTGATATTAAAGGGCTAGCCGGTCATTACTGGACTTCTTTGTATAATTTTAGTGGTGCGGTTGGGGGGACTTGAACCACCACGACCTAAGTCACCAGCCCCTCAAGAATGCTCACTAAAACAATGCATTCACCATAAATACAAAAGCTTACAAACAAAACCATGTTCTATTAGCTTTAAAATAGTAGCAGTACCAGTCATTTGATATCAATAGCTTACATCTGAATTAGCAACCAAAATATTCAAAAGTTTTTCTTATTATTAAACTATTTTCATTTTATAGCTTTAGTTTATATTACTTAATACCCTCGATAAGGTTTATCGTATCTTGGTAGTATTTTTTACAAAAACAGATGAAAGCTTTGAGCTCGTTTTCAACTTGATACAATGGCTTTCCAGCTCAGGGAGCTTCATATTTATCGCTGAGTGTTGATGTAATCTAGCCTACGTGTGGCAGGTATAACAAGAGGAGAAAAGTCTGATCTCAGTAAAAGAACGTTCACTATTAAATGTACAATACATCCATAGCCAAAGGGGGGCATCTGACCAAAGATTATATGAACTGTCACATACATAGTGATTGCTTAGCCAATGCAGTAAGGACAACATAATCCAGACATTTTGCATAATAAAGCGGAATAAAACTCGAAGTTAGGGCTTAATTTATTTTAGATTAAACTAAAAAATGACCTGTGTAATAGTATAACGATTAGAAAAATTTGCTGAAAAAGATGATACTAACGAATCAAATTAAGTTATATAAGGTTTTCAATATGTTAATTGACAATAAAAAGTCAGCCTATTTTATTGAAAAAAAGATTTAATACCAGATATAGTTGTAACGGTGCTAGGAGGACTGCGATATAAGAGTAAAAACATAAGTTTCATCAAAACTGAAATAACCAGTAAATTTTTTACCTGCTATAACTTCCTGTGTGAGATCTTCTAGTAAAATCATGGTGAATTTATTTGTACTGCAACAAATATCAATAATTTGAGCTGCAGAAAAATCAAAATATCTACCCACACGAGGATATAACGCTTTAAATAAACTTTCTTTAGCTGAAAAAGTAAGTGTAAACGCGTCTTCAAAGCTTAACTCAGTTTGGAATAATAAATTTTCCTCCTGTAAATTAATAATACTGCTTTTAATATCAGTAATACATTTTAAATTGAGTCGTTTTTCAAGATCTATTCCTAAATATTCACAATCATATTTATAGCTGGCAGCACATATAGCTATACTATCAGTATGTGTGATTGAAGCTGAGATCCCTGTAGGCCAAACTGGGCTTCTATGTTTTCCGGTGGTAATATTTTTTACTTCAAAACCTAAATCGTGTAAAGCACAACGTGCAGCATAACGCCCAGCAAGGTACTCCGCCTGACGTTTTATCACCGAAGATTTAATTTCTTCCGGAAAATAAATCTTAAACTGGTCAAATAAACTCCTGTTGTAATTTACAACATTGTAGTGATATGAGGTTAATGTTAAATGCTCAGCTCCCGGTATAAATAAATTAAACTCGTTTAAAAACTGAGTGTTATATACCGCAGGTACATAGATATTTACAATATTCAGTTTTTGCACTCCTGCTTTATAATTAACATTTTGTGTACTATTACCAAACGTTAATAAATAACTTGAATCGACTGCTACCTATGCGTTTGACACTATGGGCTGTAATGTTAATTTAGTTAAACAATCTTTAATAATGTCATTAACTTTTTGTTGTACTAGCTTACTTTGACTATCAATAAAAAAATGATTTTCAGGAAATAAATGTATATTTGCGTCAGTTTCAAAAAAATCTCCCCAACTATTTAGTTTAGACAAGCAGATATCAACATCGTCTTCGCCGCCAAAAACAGAAAGAAGACAGTCAAAGTGCTCTTTTCCTGTGTAACAATATCTGTCTGCTATTTCAAAATCAGCTTTGAGTAAAGGTAAGAATAGCTCCATAAGTTCTTTATTTTCAAGTACGGCTTTAGGGGTACCATTTAAATTTTTTAATTCTTCGATGAATTCATCCTGGGGTAAATCATATATTGGCTCTTTCATACATTTATGATGCGGTCCCCTACTACCTGATGCGATAAAATGTAGCGGCAATGCATGATTTAACCTTTTTAGATTGTCCATAAGCTCAAAGGCAATTCGACTTCCTAAACTATGACCAAATAAAATATAGGGTTTATTTAATACACTAGGGATGATTTTAATCAAATCTCCGATTAAGGCCTGCATATCAGAATATGTCTGCTCGCCCATCCTAGAACCTCGCCCAGGGGCTTGGATTATAATGAGCTCAACATTATTTGGCAGATTCTTTACCCAAGGGAGAAAAGTTGAAGCACTGCCACCTGCATAAGGAAAGCATATAAGTTTCAAATCTGCATTGATATTGGGTTTTGGTATAACAAACCATTTATTATTCATTATGATCTTCTTTGAAAGTAATTTTTCAATATGTGTTATTTAAATTTTAATAAAACTGTTTAACTTTAAAATTTAGACTTATAGCCGTGTTAAGCGACTATTCCAGAAAAGGCTTTCTAATCCCTATAAAAGACATTGCTCGAAAGTAGCCTAACTTATAAAAAACCAGATTATCGAAACTAATTTTTCACAATATAGAGCGCATTATTGGTCTTAACTGAGTATCCAATAACATCTTCCATGTAGTATTCATCTCACATATTATATTTGGAGTTCTCAAGGTTAAATGATGCCATTTATACAACAATACACATTTTGTTGTTTTTTAGAATATGGTATTCACTTAACTCACTTAAAAATATTTTTCGGCCTCATAGAAATCAATATGAATACCTTCTTTATTATCAGAATGACCTAACCGATAGCCTTTTGAAAACGCTCACATTATGATTTCTATATTTTAACCATAATAAATTCCATTTACATGATGAAGTATTTGACAATAAACAATAACATATTAAAAAACAATACTTTTTTTCCTAATGACAATATCTATAAAAATTAATCTAGTCATATCAGCGCAATACTTAACTTGTCATGTATTATACTTGTATGTTTTAACTTCTAAATTTTGTCAATGAGTGTCCTAGAGCATTAACAGCTAATTCTCAGCAGTATTAATAATAAAGAAAACTTGCATAGTGACTCGTTCTCTTATCAATCTATATTTTTAAGTTCGGTCCTTCCTCGTAGCACAAACACCAGTTTTATGCCTGCTATTTTTATTGAAAATAATGGTGCAAAACTGTTAGTTAATAGAAGAGTAACTAAACAGCAATTGGTCCTTGAAGATCATGTACTTATAGGTCAATCGTGAATGATTAATTATTTAAAATACGGTTCATTTGAGTGGCGAAAGCCAATTAGAGTATAGAGTCGATTATGGAACTAGATAATTATATTTCAGTTTCAGAATTAATTCAGGCACCTACCCTATTAATGATGTCAGTATCAGATCTTAACAGGGCACAGACGTTTCTTCGCTTTAATCTACGCCAATGGTTATGGCTCAGCAGCACAGTTTAAACTTTACAATACTAAGCCATTGTTATATATAGGTAAAAATCATAAGAGAATGCCAGCTGAGAAGATTTGCCACAATATGGAAAGTAAATGGCATTTGAAAATGCTATGTTTAAAATTTCAATGCTCAACACTGCCGATAACAAACGGTTTTTGCGCGTTTGGCTCTATTGTTATCAATAGATAACCTGCAAGGTAGCACTGGAATTTATCAAACTGATAAAGGCTGTAATTTATAACCTCACCCAATTTGCTTTTGGGCGGGATTTTATCTTTCTGCTTCATCAGTCAGTGATGGAGTTCATTTACGATTGGCTTAGCGTGTGACTGCCGAATGTCGAACTTATCTTCTATCGACTTTTCTTTAATTCGCCTCTACCCCATAAAGCTTACCTATTAAATTCAAGGCTAAATCAACTTTACCCGTTCTCGATTTGGCTTGTATCATTTTCGCATCAACAAACTTACGACGAATATGTGCAAGGCAGACGACTAACTTGGCCTCTGTAAGCTCAAAAGCTTTATAGCCGTCAACATGTAGATAACCTTGATAGCCATCAACAAAGTCAATCGCGCATTGTGCCGCGCGACTGTTGTGATAATCGTATAAAAAAGCATTGGTTTTTTCACTTAACCTATCACTGCCACAACAATACACCCACACATAACTGGTCGTTTTTTCTACCTTGATGACTTTCAAGGGCGTTTCATCTGCAAAGATGGCTGGCTCTGCCAATAAACTCTCTTTCAAGCATATATAAAGCGGCTCAAGTAATTGAGTACTGCGCATCATCCAACTCGACATGATTTGACGACTTAATTCGAATATAATATCGCTAAACATCGTTTTTTGGCGGTATGACGGTAAGCCGAACTGGTATTTACACGAGATGATTAGGCTGAGTAAGCTTGGCGTTGCAATACATTTTGGTCTCGGTTTTGCTGGCATTAATACGGTTTTTACTACACTTTCAATGCCGTTACGTTCACATTGGCGACAAGTATATTTAGGACGGATGGTTTTAATGACTTTAATATGAGCAGTACAAATTATAAGGTTTCACTTCTGCTTCCCCCACTTTATGCAACGGGCTTTGGTAGCAATCAAAGACTTTATCGCTTTCATTGATATCTACAATCACATCGACACGCCTCAGCGTGACGAACGGCCAGAAAATTTTTGTCGTGTTCATCAAGCACTAATTCTACTTCACTGAATACTTCATTAGCACCAAGCATTTTCTCTGACTTTTTACCGTATTTGTTGGCAAGCTTGAGATTATAGCGCGCAAGCAATTGTTGATAAGCGACATCTTTATTTGCCAATTCATTGTCTTTCTGCGCTAACTCATAGTCCAGACGTTGCTGTAATTCAAGCAGTATTTACTTAAATTGTTCAGGGTCATTAGGGAGTGAATTCGCATTAAATTTCATCGGATGATGTTAATAAAACATTCAAGCTAATACTGCTTATAGCGTCAATGATTACAAGGAATTTTGTCAATGATCGTTGACTGCAAAAAAAGCGTAAGACCAGGAAATTAGATCATCGAATGATAATGTAATTCTTGGTGACCAAGGATATCATACCCTGATAAGAATCAGCTGAGTTACTCATCTGTTAATAAAAATTCAGTGTGGTTGATATTACTCGGCCATTTGAATTTTTGTTTTTCTAAGCATTTTTGCTAAAACGAATAAAGCCCGCTTACTATGCATCACGGCTTGGCGCATTTCATAAAACTAATGCTCGTAACAATTGGCTTAAATAGGCAGCGGAAGTTGTACTTGGCAAGCTGACGTTAGCCTTACCAATGGTTAGCGTTATTAACGCTTGCGCTTAGGCGTTGTATTGACTAGCATTCATGTTGATGGTAATTATCAGCACGATATAGGCAGTTAAATTGTTATTCAATTTACACCTAAATTAAAATAAAGTTCGTGAAAAACTTATCTTAACCCCCTGTTTGAAAGACTCCGTGTCTGTAATATTCCAACCTGTGAGTTTTGGCATAACCGATCGCGTTTCTTCTTGTCTGTCTATGGTCTCTATGTTCAAAAATAAAAAGAAATATACAACCTCATCAATCAAGTCTAATGCCAATAGCTCCTTCATTATATTTGTGCCAGCAATTAAAGTTAAGGTGGGTTGTTGTAATAAATTTTGAAATTTTAATGTTTTTTTGAAGTCCTTAACACTACTTATTTCATATGTGGCTATTTCCGCTTTAGCTTTATTTACTAGTATTATGCTATCTTTTTCGTAAGTTCCAGATTCAATAGCTACAGCATGATTTTTTTCTATTATTGAATTTATTATTGACTTTATACATTTGTAAGATCCTGACTTACTTAAATTTATATCTATACCGTCCATTGAGGCTACAGTAACACACTTCACCCATGGTCTGTTCTTGGTGAGAATTGTATATGGCCCGTGGTAAATTTGTTGCCCAATATTATTTATTGGATACTCTATAACATGACAGTTTGTTAATTCTTCAATACTGTTATTACTTACTAATTCTGACCACCAATCAGCCTTGATCTTTGGTATATGCAGCTGTTTTATTCCATTTACCTCAATCAGTTCATATAACTCCTCTGGTTCAATAAATAATGGATATGGCGGACAAGATAAATAAAGTGCATGTGCATTTTCCACTTTAGCTAAGTCGTTTTTTAACGATGTTTGCGGATAGCCAACCATGCTAGCTCCCGTAGTCACTATATTATTTATATCGTATATAAGCCAAGCCACCCCAGAACGATTAGATAAGTTTAAAGCTTTGTCTATGGTCGAAACCATAGCCATCGGAAGTTTGTCTTGACCTTGTTTACTGGATACCATAATGTTTTTATATTTCTTTAAATTAGGATCCTAATTATAGATATTCATATGAAATCTCGCCACTGCCTCATTAGACAGTAAATTAATAGCGAAGTTAATATGAATCCCCCCCAAAGGGGAGTAGGTATCAGGTTATTCACATAATTTTTAATTACAGATTCATCCCCATTCTTATATTTAAGTAATAAAAAAGAATGGCATCGTATTCAACCAAAGTCCTTAGTCATTTAGGTTTAGTTTCTGATATGTGTAATGATCTAATAAATTTTTGTAGTTTCATAGACAATTACAATACAATAAGTCAGTAGTTAGTAGTTAGTAGTTAGTATGAATATGGTAGGGCTTGATGATGATTATGTTCAGCCTTGTTAGAATCTAGGGTTAAATGCGCACTTTACGAACCTAATTGGAGAAAAATTTCTTTTATTATAAAAATAAAATGATAGTCTTCATTCAAATATTTATTAAACAAAACACAATATTAAGTCCTGAATCAAAATGGTTTGTTATACCCAACGTAAAGCAGATGCAAAATTAAAAGTAATTTATTTTCCTTATGCTGGAGGAAATGCGCCGACTTATTTTTCATAGAGCAATTGGTTACCAGAAGAAGTAGAGCTGGTTGCTGTAAAGTCGCCAGCTCGAGCAAATCTTTTGTTTGAAAGCAGCTATTTAGAGATGGAATTTGGACTTAGGTTACCTTCACACTTTATTGCTTCTGGTAGTTCAGGTCCACATATACCTTCAAGAAGAAAACCCATTTATAAGCTACCTGAAAAAGAATTCATTGCTGAAATTGAAGGAATTAATGGACCCCTAAAAAAATAATTGACAATAAATAGTTAATGAGAAATTACTGCCGCTCCTTAGATCAGACTTTACATTAGCTGATACCTATTGTTACTCTTTAAAAACTATATTTAGCTGCCCAATATCAATATTTGGTGGGAGAGATAATGATATAACTTATTCTAATTTGCAAAGTAGGGAGGAATTTTTCTAACCGGCAGCAGATATCCACTAATTCCTCGATATCACTTTTTTATTAATCACAACAAAAATATTGTTATCCAAAAAGTAAATATCATTATTCAAAAAATGATTTCTAATATAGATTGTTCAAGTGACGATAAAATATATGAATAGGTAATTTAATATTACTAATTTAGAACCAACTGCCTTGAAAAACACCGTTTAATGCATTAGGTGATCTTGACGTTTTTTGCTCTTTTACTAAAGTGCTATGCGTCTATGGAAGAATCATCAATCGAGCAAGTAATAGCGCCACGCTGAGTTAATGCTCGGTTGTATTGATACCAATTAGTGATTTTGTTCTTTGCCTTTCCCATCAGATAGTGCTTTTTAGTTTTATAGTAAATGATCTGATCATCACTTTGATGAAAGGTTCGATTATTTAATCAACAACGCCCCACAAAAAATCCATTTGTTTAGCTGTTTTTTCAGCTAATGTCTTGCTGTGTAGTTTGTTAACTAGTTGAAGGCTCATCTCTATTCCTGCTGATATACCACCAGAGGTGATCAGTCTACCCTCATCGACCCATCGAACATCTTCTACTACATCTAGTTTAGGAAACATTTGTCTTAAATCAGTAATGTCTTCCCAGTGGGTTGTTACTTTATCTGTCTTGAGTACTTTAGCCTGTGCCAATAAAAAGGCACCTGTACATACAGAAGCGACTATTGATGATTTTATTGATTGTGAATAAATCCAGCTTAGTACATCAGTTTTGTTTATTTCATCAGAATGATTGCCACCCACAACGATTAAAACATCAATTTCAGGATGGTTATGGAAGCTGTAATCAGGAATAACCTTATATCCAGCCCTTGCTAAAACCGTATCGCCTGATTGACTAATTAAGAAAACATTGAAAGGCTCACTCCCTTCGCATACACGAGAAGCCGTTGTAAAAACTTCAAACGGGCCAGAAAAGTCGAGTACTTCAGCATTATCGTAAATGTAAATTCCAATATTCATTTGATGTTGATCCCACTCATAAATTATTTCATATTACATCTTATTTCAATTTGTTATCAATATGCTTCACTAAACTTTTTAAATTCAGTTGTTAAAAAATAGCGGTATCTACATACCCAAATCACTTGGAAATAAAGAGTGCCGCTATTTTTACTACTTAACAGCAGTTAGATCAAAGTATTACACGTTTTAAAATACGGTGTTTATTACCTGATGTATCTATCGCGACAGCTGTAGGTTTTGCATCAAAAATTATATTACCTTCGTCAGACACTATATGCTTATCATCCATTATCATCACTTCAAACGGCTCTAAGGAACTAACATATAGCTCGATTATAACAGGTGCTTGTTTTAGGTTATGCACATTAACAGCCCATTCTTTAGAGGGAGAGCTCGCTTGGTATTCAAGTGGCACTTTAGATCCATTTATAATCACTTTTTCAAAATCAGGATAACGTGGAAGGAAAAACCAGCCGACATCTGCCTGACGCAATGTACTAAATTCAACAGTTAATTTACGCCCCTTAGCTGTTTTTTCTGAACTTAACAGTTTAAATTCCGGTGCTGATTCACCGCTTGCATCTGCTTTCTGGTAGCGATCACTAACTGACCAAGGATATATTTTGGCACGTTCTTCTTCAAATTTAGCTTCGGTCAGATATTTTTTCGGTAATGGGTTTCTGGTATCGCTAATTATCCAATTGCTTGTTTTTTCGTTCATGTCTTCAAAGTGCACTAATACAACTTTTTGAGGTCTTAATTCTGAATGAGGTGGCACCATAGAAGCAATGCCGATTGATGCCAATAGAATAATAAAAGTGAGAACGTTGATGATTTTATTGGCTTTTGTGTAACTTTTGTCAATAAACAGTGGTGTTAAGCCAATAAAAATCAGCCCCCAAAAAAAACTATAGGCTAGTGGTAAATTGAAACCGAATGCCACTTCAATTAAAAGGGCAACTTTGAGGAAAAACAAAGTCGCTACAAGTGTAGAAATTACGGTATAAATTTCTGTGTAGCACTTAGATTTTTTCTGGATTAATATGAATAAAAGGGCTGAAATCAACGCTGGAAATATAAATATTATGCTAGATGACGGTAAAAACATTGCGCAAACTGTTGCGATTACTGACCACCAAATACCATTACTCAACATCATTGAAGTTACGTTAATGTGTTTTACAAAAATTTTAAGTGTGAAAATAACGGATAGTAAAGTAAAAACTATAATAGCTATTCGAGCAGGAGTAGGGAAAGCGTCCCAAGGGTTGTAAGCACCAGCTACTATTGCAACTAACTTTGTTAATATCAGACCTGATATTGTCGCCACTGCTATTAATAATGGCCAGACAAGAAGCGAAATAACCAGTGCTTTTTTACTGGTGTCTTTAGCCTTTATTGAGCGGGTAGATGCCCAGATAAAAATAGCGAATGCCAGTAATGATAATGGTATAGCAAATGCCACTGATAAGACAATCATCGAACCGCCAAAGAAATCCATATACATAGCATTTCCTTTGGGTGGATTAACTAAATCAGCATTAGCTAATACTTTAAGCATGGCGAGGGCGTTATCGCCATGATGTTGTAAACTACCCAGTGAAAAATTTTCTAAATTGTCCAGTTCGGTATGATAGTGGCCACGACCTTCTGCAAGACCAAAGTTTAAACTGATCATTCCTTCTTTTTTATAAAGGGTTAAATCGGTATCGTTAGGCATATTTTGGTAAATATCATACAGTAACGAGAATGCTGAGTGTTTTATATCTGCGTCAGCATAAGCACTGGCTAACCACGCATTGTTTGCACTGGTTTCAAATAATAAACTTTGTCCTTGGTTACCGCGTGCTTCAATATTAATCGCAGCCGCGATATCTTTTACCCAAGAGTCTTCTTTAATAAAAGCATCTGCGCCAATTAAACCTAGCTCTTCACCGTCAGAAAAAAGTAGTACTACAGGATTTTTAAACGGTTTTTCTAATTTAATTATTCGTGCAATTTCTAGAATAGAGGCAACACCAGCAGTATCATCACCAACACCTAAAGTTGCCGGGTGTGTGTCGTAGTGGGCCGTTAACATTACCGCAGGGCCACTTTCAGTACCTTCAATTCGGGTCATAATATTGGTAATTGGCATACAAGTAATCTGGCGACAATTAAACGTTTTCTGTACGCGAACTTCAAAACCTAAATACTCTAACTGATCTATTATTTTAGTTTGGGCGGTTTGGTGACCTACTGACCCTGAATTTCTTGGTCCGTCTGCAACTAAATTTTTCACTATATCGAATGCACGATATGCTGAAAACTCGTTTGGCGCAGCCTGTAAATTTGGCGTTGGCGGGTTCATACCTTTAAGCATCACATAAAATAGACTTAAAATAAGCATAAAGGCGATAAAAGGTACAAATGGTCGTATAGGGAATGCTTTTCCCCTCTCTGAACTTATATTTCGATTTTCTAGTGTTTCATCTGACATCTTATATTCTCCGATCAATAACTTAGTAACATAATAATTTTTATCAAGATACCAATTAGCATAACCAGCTGGTATTAAACGTTTATTTTTACAATAGTGTTCATGCTGTCAGACATCATTTATGTTATTGATAACTGATAAGGTGCTTGCACAAATATGCTAGCCAAGTTATCACGCAGGTAATGAGGTCTCTTTATGTTTTTATGATAAATATATTATTTTTGCTTTTTGAAGTGTGAATTATTTTGACCAGTACTAGAACAATCCATGCATGTAAATTAGGAACTGTTCTAGTTTGTTACTGTTTTTAATTTAAAACCTTTTCTGATTTTTTTTCTTGAACTGTCAGATTTGATTGACTAAAAGTTGCTACTATTTTGTTAGCCAGTTCTGATTTGAACACCATAGAGTAGTGAGATCCCTCACTCGTAGTTATTGACAATTTTTCTTTGCTTACTGATTGTATTCGTTCTACAACCGCGGTTTTGTCAGCAGATATTGCTAGTCCGGTATTAGCCATTATTAATGTAACTTTACCAATTAACGTGCCGGATATTTTGTGGCTTTGTGCCAACGCTAGCTGACGTTGTGCGGCTTGATAATATATATCAAATTTATTTTCTGAAATATTTTCAGGTAAAAGCTGTAACTTAATTAAATTTGAATACAGAATACTTTGCGTGATATTGGTAAGTTTTTCACGCGTTAATATTTCATCAATAATTTCGCTACCTAATAATATTTCTGCCAATGTTTCTTTGCTTGACGTTTTTTCTGTAGAAGTCAAAGTCATGCTATCAAGATAGGCATCAAGTAATATCAGTTCAACTTTCTCACCTTCAGACTCTAAACGCTTTGTTAATTCGAACATGATATCGCCACCAAAAGAGTGACCCACCAATCGGTATATTCCCGATGGTTGAGCTGATTTAATTGCCAGGTACCAGAGATTAACCCGTTCATCTATGTTTAGTGATAAATCTTCTGTAAAACCATGTTGTTCATCAATAGCTGCGGTGGTTAACAGTTTAACATCAAACAAATGGTCTAAACGTGAAACTAAAAATTGGTATGTGATCGCCATAGTACCTAATGCAGGAGCCATAAATATTTTAGTCAAGTGATTGTTATTTCCAAACGACATAATATCGTAATTATTTATGGGGTTGAGTGGCTGCTCGTCATTTTCATGAATGAGTTCGTCAATACATAAAGCAAGTTTATTTAATGTTTGCGCTGAAAAAAGTTTTGTCATCGGCAATGGTTTATTAAAGGTTTGTTCAATTTCCGAGATTAAGCGAACTGCAAGTAAAGAATGTCCACCTAAGTCAAAGAAATTAGCGGTGACACTAATAGCATCAGTTTCAATTTTAAGTAAATTTGACCAGATATTAACTAATGTCTCTTCTGTTGGTGTTTCAGCGGCTATGTATTCACCCTGTAATAATGTGTCATCAGGGGCTGGTAACGCTTTTTTGTCAACTTTACCGTTTGATGTTAAAGGAAACTCTTCTAAAATAACGAAGGCGGAAGGCATCATGTAAGCAGGTAAACCTTCTTGTAAATAAGCTTTAAACTCAGCTATTAATGCTTGTTCATATGATTCTTGGTCTTGTTTTCGAACAGAAGGTGTGACGTAAGCGACAATACGTTTTTGTCCCGGTTCATCTTCTCTAACCAATACTAAACATGAAGCGACACTGTCACACTGTGATAATTGAATTTCAATTTCACCTAATTCAATTCTAAATCCTCGGATCTTAACCTGATCGTCTGTTCGTCCAATGAATTCCAGATTACCATCAGAAAGATAACGTACTAAGTCACCAGTTCTATAAAGTTTTTTGCTGCTATAGGGGTTTTCAGCATTAAAAAACGGGTTGTTAACAAATCGTTCTGCGGTGAGTGCTACCTGGTGCAAATATCCAGGCGCAACACTTAAGCCACCGATATAAAGTTCACCTGCCACGCTTTTGGGTTGTAGCTGACAATGTTGGTCTAATACATAACATTGAGCATTTACCAGTGGTTTACCAATTCGCTGCTGTTTTACATGATCCATAGGTTGTTCCAGCAGGTCATAAACGGTGGCTACTACGGTTCCTTCTGTTGGTCCATAGCTATTTAACAGTGGTATATTCACACTATTACGCCAGTGCTCAACTTGATTCGCCTGATAACCTTCACCTCCAATAATACACAAACGTAAGTTTTCCTTAGCAATTTCAATATAAGAACCATCGAGACTTGCTGATAGTAAGTGCCAGAAAGCCGTTGGAAGTGAAATAACACTGATTTCATTTTGATTGATGAAATCCCAAAAACCTTGTCCGCCTTCGAGTACAGCTTCACTTCGTAACACCAATTTGGCTCCAAAGCTCAGTGTGGTAAATACTTCTTCTACGCAAATATCAAAGCTGATAGATGAAAATTGCAGCACATTATCTTTTTCACTAATGTGGTAATAATGCTGTGCAGCCAGTACATAATGATTCACATTACTGTGACTAATAGTTACTCCTTTAGGTTGACCTGTTGAACCAGAGGTATAAATAACATAAGCCAGATTTGAAACGGTAAGTGCTTCAATTGTCGGATTATTGGATGGATAAGCTTGAAGCTGTGATTGTAGCAATTCATCATCTAAACATAGGATGTTCAGCTCTTTAATTGGTAATTTCGCTGCCAAATGACGTTGAGTCAATACGGTTGTTAGCTGCGAATCTTCCAGCATATAGTTAATGCGTGAATCCGGGTAAGCTGGATCTAATGGTAAATAAGCCGCGCCCGCTTTTAATATGGCTAATATGCCAATCACCATTTCAATGGATCTTTCCAGATATAAACCAACTAAAGTATTTGGAGTGATCCCTTGCTCGATTAAATAAAAAGCAAGTTGGTTTGCTTTATGGTTCAACTCAGCATAACTTATTTGTGTTTCTTCAAAAACCAGGGCAATGGCATCAGGATTCTTTTGTGCTTGTGTTTCAAATAACCGATGAATACATGATGACTCAGGGCAGCTAATTTTCTCACCATTGGCGGTCATTAACCTTTCTGCTAATTCATTGTCAGATAACATCGGTAAATTTGCGATTGTCGGTTTAAGTTGAGTTGTCTCTAATTTAGCTAATCCGGTTAATAATCGACATAAATGGTCGTTGAATTCCCAGATATGAGCTTCACTGAAAATCGCTTGGTCATAGATCCAATTTATTCGTACGCCGTTATCATTTAATTCAATAGAAATATCCAAATCAAATTTTGCCGTGATTGAATCTGACGATAAAGGTGATAATGTGACACCAGACATGGCTTGAACAGTGTCTTTTTTATCAACTTGCCCATAATCTGTATTGGTTGAAAACATCACCTGAAACAATGGGGTGTGGGCGGTACTTCTGGGCAAGTTCAATCGCTCAACTAATTGCTCAAACGGTACGTCCTGATTTGACTGAGCATCCAGATGGACTTGACGCACATGGGCCAGATAATCTGATAATTCTTGATGGCTAGTATCAAGCCTTAATACCAATGTATTGACGAAGAAACCAATTAATGGTTCAAGTTCCGTTTGCATCCTATTGGCAATCGGTGTGCCGATGACAATATCCTGACTGTTGCTGTGGCGTGATAATACTAGAGCCAGTGCACTGTGTAATAACATGAACGGGGTTATTTGATATTGTTTTGCTAACCGCGTAAGGGCATCACCAATTTTTGTTAGTAATTGTGATGACACTGCTTTTCCTGAAAATTGTTTTACCTCAGGTCTAGGGAAGTCCAACATCAAATTATGTACTGAAGGTAAGTCCTCTAGCTGCTGTTGCCAGTAATTCAGTTGAGAATCTAACACTTCTCCCTGTAACCAATTTCGCTGCCAATGTGCATAGTCAGCATATTGGATAGATAATGGCGATAATGGACTAGGTAATCCTTGATCGAATGCTGAATACAAGCGAAGGAATTCGTGCTCAAATATTTCCATCGACCAGCCGTCTGAGGCGATATGGTGCATGTTAAATAATAATACGCCATTGCATTTTTCTTGTTTGTCACTTTGTTCAAGTTGAATAAAACTTGCTCTCACCATTAAGTCTTGTGTTAAATCAAACGCGGTCAGTTTATCGGCTTCAATTAAGGCTAATAATTGAGATTGGCGTGAGGCTGGTGCTAAATGTGATAAATCATGTCGATGTAAGATAAAATCAAATTCATTCTGGATTTGTTGCATTGAGCCTTGCTTGGTATTGATATAAACGGTTCGTAGTACTTCATGGCGCTGAATAATCTCACTGATTGAGTCTTCGACCGCAGGTAGATTTATCTGACCCATTATTTTCATTGCCATCGGCATATTATATTCTGGGCTACCATTACTTAATTGATCTATAAACCATAAGCGTTGCTGAGGGAAAGAGGTAACTATAGGCTGATTTTCTTGACGTGAAACAGAAGTTACTGACATTCTTAACGGCCTAGGCCTATTAGTACCTAAATCAATGTGCGCGGCTATCAAGCGAATTGTTGATGATTCAAAAATCAATTTAATGGGTAGTTCTTTCTGTAACTGAGCTCGAATTTCCGAGATTAAGCGAACTGCAAGTAAAGAATGTCCACCTAAGTCAAAGAAATTAGCGGTGACACTAATAGCATCAGTTTCAATTTTAAGTAAATTTGACCAGATATTAACTAATGTCTCTTCTGTTGGTGTTTCAGCGGCTATGTATTCACCCTGTAATAATGTGTCATCAGGGGCTGGTAACGCTTTTTTGTCAACTTTACCGTTTGATGTTAAAGGAAACTCTTCTAAAATAACGAAGGCGGAAGGCATCATGTAAGCAGGTAAACCTTCTTGTAAATAAGCTTTAAACTCAGCTATTAATGCTTGTTCATATGATTCTTGGTCTTGTTTTCGAACAGAAGGTGTGACGTAAGCGACAATACGTTTTTGTCCCGGTTCATCTTCTCTAACCAATACTAAACATGAAGCGACACTGTCACACTGTGATAATTGAATTTCAATTTCACCTAATTCAATTCTAAATCCTCGGATCTTAACCTGATCGTCTGTTCGTCCGGCAAACTCTAAATTACCATCAAGAAGATAACGAACTAAATCGCCACTTTTATATAAGCGATCTTCAGGATCATCACTAAAGGGATTCGAAATAAATTTTTCAGCCGTCATTTCAGGTTGATTTAAATAGCCTCTGGCCAGGCCTGTGCCACCTATGTATAGTTCACCAACCGAGCCTAGAGGAACAAGGTGTCCTTCGGGAGATAATACATAGAGTGAAGTACCGTTTATTGGTTTGCCAATTGGAATTGAAGGTCTGCTGTTTTCTATTAGGGATTTGTCTCCATAAGACATAGGATAACAGGTGGTAAATGTTGTGCTTTCTGTCGGGCCGTAGCCATTAACAACCGTAACATCAGGTAAGCAATCTAAAACGCGTTTTACACTGGTTGTGTCAAGTATGTCACCACCGGCTAATATCCAGTGTAATGATCTCATATTTTTAGCAACATGACTCCACTGTTCAAATAAACCCGCAGTCAGCCATAGGCTGTTTACTTGGTTGCTTTCTAACGTTTGATTTAATACGGTTAGATCTATTTGACGTTCAGGATATAAAACACAAGAACCGCCATTCAGTAATGGCCCCCAAATTTCAAGCGTAGCTGCATCAAATGAAATCGAACTTGCTTGCATAAATCGTGTTGATTCATCTAAGGTAATAAATTCAGGGTTATTAACAAGCCTGACAACGCCAATGTGGGGGGTTAATACTCCTTTAGGCATCCCAGTTGAACCAGAAGTATAAATTATGTAAGCGGTGTTTACGGAATTTTGCTCTTTGTTTTTCTCTGGATTTAATGTTGAAAATGTTTGCAAATTTTCAGCTGTAGTCGACGAATCTAAAACAGTTAACTGACCATCGTTAATTGATCTGAATTTTTCTAACAAAGTAGATTCAGTCACTAAATGTGTTAATCCGGTATCTTTGAGTATGTAATCAATTCTGGTTTGCGGATAATTCGGATCAATGGGTGCGTAGGCTCCGCCTGATTTAAGTATGCCCAATAAACCGATAATCATTTCAGTTGAGCGGTCAAGGCAAATACCCACCAGAGTTTCAGTTCTAACGCCTTGTTCACGAAGGTAATGAGCGATTTGATTTGAAGCTTGATTCAGCTCTTTATAAGTTAATTGTTTATCTTTAAATACTACTGCGACATTGTCGGGTGTTTTTTGAACTTGTATCTCGAATAATTCGTGGATACATTTTTCCTGAGAATAATTCGTCTTGATGTTATTTAATTCATGTGTCAGATAATGCATTTCCGATATGGAGAGCATGGTTAAATCTTTAAGCTTAGCGTCAGGGGTTTCTGCAATATTGGTTAACAAGTGGGTTAAATGTTCGCTCAAGGTTTCGATGTGGGCCTGATCAAACAATGCTGTATTATAAACCCAGGAAAAACTCATACCGTTGTCGTTAATTTGGGCACTGATATCTAATTCAAATTTGGAAACAATTGTTTCGCTGGATAATGGTGTGAAGTTAACACCCGGGATTAATAATTGATTTGTCTCATTCGTGTTCATCGTAAATAAAATTTGAAATAATGGAGAATGTTGCGTGTTACGCGGGACTTGGCAATGTTCAACTAACTGTTCAAAAGGAATATCCTGATGCGCTTGAGCATCAAGATTAATGGTGCGTATATGCGTTAAGTAATCTGCCAGTGCTTCGTGGCGTCCATCGGTTCTTAATACCAATGTATTAACAAAGAAACCAATGAGTGGTTCCAGTTCTGTCTGCAAACGGTTGGCCACAGGTGTACCAATAACAATATCATGGCTATTGCTATGTCGTGATATCACAAGCGCTAATGCCGCATGCAGTAACATAAATGGTGTTAATTTATAATCGGTTGCTATTTGCAGTAGTTGTTGTGCTACGTCGGCATTTAACTTGTTTGTGACAACCCCACCTTGGTGGCTAGGTGTTTCTGATCTTGGATGATCAAGTGGTAAACTATGTATGGCAGGTACGTCTTCTAGTTTTTGTGTCCAATAACTTAGTTGATCTGCCAATATTTCATCAACCAGCCATTCTTTTTGCCAAAGGGAGTAATCAGCGTATTGAATTACTAAAGGTGCTAACGGGTCAGGTTTTCCTAGAATAATTGATTGATACAGAGCAACAAACTCTTTCAATAAAACGCCAAGTGACCAGCCGTCAGAAGCAATATGGTGCATGTTAAATAACAGTACACCTTTTGTAATTGTACTTGTGTCTGAGCTTTGTTGTGTTGAAAGTTGCAGATAAGCCGCTCTAACCATTAAGTCGTTGCTTAGATCAAAGTGTTTAAGGCTGTCTTCTGTCAGTAAATTTTTTACTTTTTCCTGTTGAATTTTCTCATCCAGTTGCGTTAAATCATGATGAATAAGGTTAAATTCAAAATCAGGTTGAATGAACTGTAGGGTTTGTCCACCTTCCTCTTTAAAGATGGTGCGTAAACTTTCATGTCTGGCAACGATACGGGTAATGGCTTTTTCGGCTATATCTACATTAAAGTCCCCTTCGATTTGAATGGCCACAGGGATGTTGTATTCTGAACTTCCGCTTTGAATCTGGTCGATGAACCATAAACGTTGTTGGGCAAATGAAGCTGAAACGGCTTGCCACGGTTGGCGTAAACTTGCGGTTATTTCTGGTCTTAATTGTGCAGTGCTGCCTGCATCAATATAATTAGCCATTGCACGGATAGTCGATGATTCAAAAATAAATTTAATAGGTAATTCTTGCTGTAATTGAGCTCTGATTTCTGCGACCAAACGAATGGCGAGTAAAGAATGTCCTCCCAACTCAAAGAAGTTAGCGTTCACGCTAATGTCGTCAGCTTTAATTTTAAGTAAAGATGACCATGTATTAACTAACGCCTGTTCGGTTGGTGTTTCAGCGGCTATGTATTCACCCTGTAATAATGTGTCATCAGGTGCTGGTAACGCTTTTTTGTCAACCTTACCATTTGATGTTAAAGGAAACTCTTCTAAAATAACGAAAGCAGAAGGCATCATATAAGCAGGTAGATTTTGTTGTAGATGTGCTTTTAGTTCAGGTATTAATGCTTGTTCATATGATTCTTGGTCTTGTTTTCGAACAGAAGGTGTGACGTAAGCGACAATACGTTTTTGTCCCGGTTCATCTTCTCTAACCAATACTAAACATGAAGCGACACTGTCACACTGTGATAATTGAATTTCAATTTCACCTAATTCAATTCTAAATCCTCGGATCTTAACCTGATCGTCTGTTCGTCCGGCAAACTCTAAATTACCATCAAGAAGATAACGAACTAAATCGCCACTTTTATATAAGCGATCTTCAGGATCATCACTAAAGGGATTCGAAATAAATTTTTCAGCCGTCATTTCAGGTTGATTTAAATAGCCTCTGGCCAGGCCTGTGCCACCTATGTATAGTTCACCAACCGAGCCTAGAGGAACAAGGTGTCCTTCGGGAGATAATACATAGAGTGAAGTACCGTTTATTGGTTTGCCAATTGGAATTGAAGGTCTGCTGTTTTCTATTAGGGATTTGTCTCCATAAGACATAGGATAACAGGTGGTAAATGTTGTGCTTTCTGTCGGGCCGTAGCCATTAACAACCGTAACATCAGGTAAGCAATCTAAAACGCGTTTTACACTGGTTGTGTCAAGTATGTCACCACCGGCTAATATCCAGTGTAATGATCTCATATTTTTAGCAACATGACTCCACTGTTCAAATAAACCCGCAGTCAGCCATAGGCTGTTTACTTGGTTGCTTTCTAACGTTTGATTTAATACGGTTAGATCTATTTGACGTTCAGGATATAAAACACAAGAACCGCCATTCAGTAATGGCCCCCAAATTTCAAGCGTAGCTGCATCAAATGAAATCGAACTTGCTTGCATAAATCGTGTTGATTCATCTAAGGTGATAAATTCAGGGTTATTAACAAGCCTGACAACGCCAATGTGGGGGGTTAATACTCCTTTAGGCATCCCTGTTGAACCTGAAGTATAAATCACATAAGCGGTGTTTACGGAATTTTGCTCTTTGTTTTTCTCTGGATTTAATGTTGAAAATGTTTGCAAATTTTCAGCTGTAGTCAACGAATCTAAAACAGTTAACTGACCATCGTTAATCGAATTGAATTTATCTGCTAATGTCGATTGAGTGAGTAAATGCGTTAACATAGTATCCTCTAACATGTAGTCGATTCTGGTTTGAGGATAATTTGGGTCAATTGGCACATAAGCACCGCCACATTTCAGTATTCCCAATAAAGCAGCAATCATTTCAAAGGAACGATCAAGACAAATCCCTACTAAAGTTTCAGATGTAACTCCTTGTGAAAGCAAAAAATTAGCAATTTGATTCGACGTTTCGTTGAGCTCTCTATAAGTTAGCTGTTTATCTTCAAAAATCACCGCGATATTGTCGGGCGTTTGCTGTACTTGTTTTTCGAATAATTCGTGGATACATTTATTTTGAACGTAATCAGTTTTACTGTTATTCAATTCATTGGTCAGGTAGTGCATCTCTGGTCTTGATAGCATGGCTAAATCTTTAAGTTTAGCGTCAGGCGTTTCAGCTATGCTGTTTAATAAACGTGTTAAGTGTTCGCTTAAGATTTGGACGTATGTTTGATCAAACAATGCAGTGTCATAAACCCATGAAAAAGCTATACCATCATCTGATACTTGAGCGGTAATATTCAATTCAAATTTTGCAATGATTGATTCGCTTTCCAGAGAAGTAAAGCTAAGTCCTGACAGGGATAACTTACTGTTTTTACTTGTAGTATCCATGGAAAACATTATTTGAAATAACGGTGAATGCAGGTTGCTTCTAGGGGTATTACAATATTCAACAAGTTGCTCAAATGGAATGTCCTGATAAGATTGAGCCTGAAAATTAATTGTCCGAATATGTGCCAGATAATCACTAAGCATGTCATGGTCGGTATCTGCCCTTAACACTAAAGTATTTACAAAAAAACCAATTAAAGGCTCTAACTCTGGTTGTACGCGGTTAGCCACGGGAGTACCGAGTACAATGTCATTGCTATTACTATGACGAGATAATACTAAAGCGATCCCTGCATGTAATAACATAAAAGGCGTTAATTGATTATCTTTTGCTATTTTTAATAGCTGTTGTGATACGTTAGTCTCTAACTTGTTTGTTACCACTGCGCCTTGACGAGCACTGTTTTTTTTTCTAGGAGAGGCTAGCGGTAAGCTATGAACGCTAGGTAGTTCTGATAATTGTGTACTCCAATAATTTAATTGAGTCTCCAGCACTTCACCAACCAACCAACGTCTTTGCCAATAAGCATAATCGACATACTGTATTGCTAAAGGTGCTAACGGATCTGGTTTACCCTGAATAATAGACTGATATTGAATGACAAATTCTTTCAGTAACACTTTCATTGACCAACCATCTGAAGCAATATGGTGCATATTGAATAACAGTACACCCTGGCTTGTTTTTTCTTGGTTGGAAAGGTGCAGATAAGATGCCCTGACCATAAGGTCATGCTTTAAATTAAAGGTTTTATTGCAATCTTCTTCAAACAATTTTTGTATTTGTTGTTGCTGTGTTTTTTCATTTTTTGATGTCAGATCATGATGAATGAGTTTAAACTCGAAATCGTTATTAATAATTTGAACAGGTCTTGGTACTCTTTCTTCAAAAACTGTTCGCAAAGGTGCATGCCGCACAATAATACGGTGGATCGATTTTTCTGCTGCATCTGTATCAAAGTTACCTGTTATTTTAAGCGCCATAGGCATGTTATATTCAGGGCTACCTTGGGCAAGATGGTCAATAAACCACAATCGTTGCTGAGCAAAAGATAATGGAATATCACCACTCACATCATCGAGTGCAGTAAGTTTTTCCTGACTAAGATAAGTTATAATGTCTTCTTTAAATGACTGAATCTGGGATTTTATTTCAGGTGTTAAAAGTCCTTTTTTTGCTTTAATTTTGAGCTTACCTTCTGTAATAGAGAGTAAGATCCCTTTTTGTTTCAATTCGGATAAGAATAACTGTAACTTCATAACACATGCCTCAATACGGGTAATTTTTGTACTAATCCACACAGCTATATTTGTTATCGGAAAGCTGCTGAATTGAGTTCATCTTCAGCACCTAAGAGTAAGATAAGGGACTGGTACGAGAATGATGCACACGTTACCACGCGTTTATTTATGACACTTTATGTTTTTATGATAAATATATTATCTTTGTTTTTTAATTCTTTTAGGCGGCCATTTCATATTGGGTAAAGTCCCCATAAACGAAACTTTAGTTAAAAGCTGTAAGATCCAGCAGTTAACCATTTAAAGACAAAAAGTGTATCTTAGCGCTAAGAAGTTAATACTTTGCATTTAAGATGACTTAATTAGCAGAAAACATTGATGTTAAAAAAGAGATTACGTGAAATGAAAGAATGGGATGAAAAATGTTTTATTATTGGTGCATGGGTTATTCAGCCTACTCTTTGTCAGTTAATCAGATGTGAAGGTGATACTTGTATTAATGTGGAACCAAAAGTTGTTGAAATTTTAGCTTATATGTCAAAAAACCCAAATAGAATAGTCACTAGGGACGAACTTTCTGAGCATGTATGGGCGAATACCGTTGCTAGTGATAATTCAATTAATCGAACGATTTCTTTAATAAGAAAGTATTTGGAAGATGATATTAAATTTCCTAAATACATCAGAACCATTCCCAAACGAGGGTATTTATTATTGGCCATTCCTGAATTTCCAGAGAATGTAAAACAATTACAAAAGGGATCAAAAATCAAACTTGAAAAGGTTCCCCTCCTCCCTTTAGTAGAAAATACAAATTTCAAAATAACTACCATTAATAACCGTAGTCATGAGAAACCTAATAATCAAACTGTGCAATTAGAGATGAATATGCCACCCATGCTGATGAAAAAATTTATTAATAGTATTCAAGACATGATTGAGTTCTTAAATACTTCAGATAATAGCTCTACCTGATTTCTCATAAATATTAGTCATGCTCAGATGTTTTTAACATTGGTGGTATCTGCACGTAGCTGATACTTAATTCAAACAACGATTAAAGGTATACGCTTAATCAATCAATTTACTTGTTTTTTGCGCAAGTCATAATTTCATCTCTAGCACTTTACTGGAGAAGTAACATGACAACACAGAAGAAATGCATTAATAACCTCTGAAAGTCGAAATTAAAAAACAAGTTTATCACAATAGAAATAGTTAATAGTATTTGTCATTTTAGCGTCAATAAGTTTGTCAAAAAACAGTTTAAATGTGGTCCGTAAGTCCGCTCTGCCCCACTACTGGTGTTTATCAAGACAGTTGTCACCTAAATTATTAAGCAGCTTCTTTGTGTTACTCTGAATTTAATTCCACAGCGCCTACTGGCTAACAGTTTTACTCTTATTTGAACATCAAGACTATAGTGTCTCTGCCATGACGTGACAAATTTATTCTACTATGACGATGCTCATTGTTCCCTCAATAAACAAACGCTTTTACCCATTTACAGGCTTCATCTAACGATTTGAAACCTTCACTAGCGCAACTAGGGTGATACTTTACCGTACTAAGTAGTGGTTCTGAGTATGGATCAACGGTACTTACCCTTGGTCGACTGCGTGAGACAACAACAATAACAATAACAACAACAACTAAATCGTACATCTTAGCTCGCTATAAGTAAGGCTCTTCATGAGTGATCCATTATCAGAGTGCAACACGACGTCTTTCTTCTAGCATTTCTCTGCCCAAACGCTGTACTCTAGTAGTGCCGCCGCTTGCTCACCTGTTTCATTGGCCTGAACTTCCCAACCGACTACATTACGGCTGTAACTGTTATCCCAACGCCGTACTTCTTTCGCTTTTTTAGTCGTATAACTTGTTGGCTTTTTGAGGATATTTCTCGGCTTCGCTTTACCTCGGTGTTGCAGCATGCAATATACGGTAAAAACTCGACTTTGATTCGATATATTCACCTCTGTCAGCTAGTATCGGTAATATTTTTTTTGCCGTTAGTGAGGCAAAATTTTGGCGGTTACAAACATCAATTACGGCTTGCCTTTCTGTTTTATTAGTTTATTCCCAGGCTCGGACTTCATTACTGCTAGCCTTATTTTGGCTCACACCTGACGTTACAACGGTACTGACCAACTGTGCATGCTTTTACCTATCAGTCAACGAAATCAGCTGTCCTCTTTTTCCTTCCAATGGCGTCTAACTTTTTTCCTAATGCAAGTAATGCGACCGTTTCTGCTAAAGCTTTTTCTTTTCTGCGTAGCTCTCGCTCTAATTCCTTAATACGACTTTTATCAGACTTTTGCTATGGCGTAGTCTTTAGTCTTTTTTCCTGCTTACTAGATTTTTAAAGCAATACAGACTAGTTTTAATGCTTTAACTTGCTAAGAATACAAACATTTAACTCGATAATACTCACTTAACTCAACAGCCTAAAATGTAGCGGTTTCTTGTGCAATCGCAAATTTTTTCTACTTGACCAGTTATCTGGTTAACTAACTTTTGTCACACTTAAACCTGAGGTATTAAATTGCTTTTGACAACTATACCCGTTACCAAGAGTGCTTGAGAAATTTCAACTCAAGGCGCGGTGATGACGTAATGGTTATTCCCTTATGAATCACAGCATCGATGAAGCGATATGACTCAAGCGCTTCGTCGATGGATTTAAAGTGACTTGATACTGCGTTAACTAATCAACACATAGAATGACTATGCTTAAATCATTTTCCTTCACTAAAGTCATTTTAATTTACGCTGAAATCCTGCACTTTGAATTATATACAGGGTTGAGATATTTATGCCTTCTTGCACTGCAAACTTTATAACTGACAAAGCACTTTGACTGAGTTTACTTAATACTGCTTATTTAAATTGGCTACATATCTTATAATACAATCACTTAACCTTACCACCCCCTATTTATTTATAAAATCAATAGAGACGACAACAATCCTGATACAAAGGGGACTGTCATTTCTGACAGCTAAATTAACATTGTATTAACGTTTAAAGTGGTTGTATCAAATTTACACAATTTATAGACAACCAAAATGACAAATATTCACTACATTGAACCAAACAACAACAACTACAGTACGATCAATAACAATCTTCTTAACGATGTTTATCGCCTACGCTATGATACATTTAAAACCAGATTAAGCTGGGAAGTTAACTGTGAAAACGGTTTAGAAAAAGACGAGTTTGATAAACTAGATGTAACCCACATTGCTATGACAGATCAAAACGAGAAAGTTGTTGGTTGCTGGAGAGCTTTACCTACTGAAGGTTCTTACATGTTGCGTAACATCTTCCCTGAATTAATGCGAGGTGAAAATATTCCTCATGAGGAGAATGTATGGGAAATCAGCCGATTCACAGTCGATAAAGCATTCACTAACAATGATAAAAGTATGGTGAGTAATTCAACCGCTCAGCTTGTTAAGTCGTTCTATGATTTTGCTCAAAAAAAAGGCATTAAATCGTATGTATTAGTTACTACTGTTGCTTGTGAAAGAATTTTAAGATGTTTGGGAGTAGAAACACGTCGGATGGGCGATGGTAAATCAATGCAGATTGGTATTGAAAGATCAGTAGCACTTTGGGTTAATGTGAATGAGAGTCTTAATATTTCGTGCGCATGATATTTTATTTAGCTTAATGAATATAAGGAATAATAATAAACCTTTTAAAGGATTTATTATATATAGAGATGCAAAATCAGATTTTTAACAATCTAACAGAAATAGAAAATTCAATAAAAATAATTGCCTAAATTGACAAAGTATTAATTATAGAACTGAATGCCATAGAAATAATGTAGTAGAACAAAATCCTAAGATATTGGCCCTGACCAAAGGTTTGAACTCTATAATAATGACTTATATTTCAATGTAGCTAATTAGGGCGAATCCATACTAGACCAAAAAGCATATTATGCCTTAGCTACTGACATTAAAAGTGATAAAGAAAAACTTTGCTTTTTAACACATACTCTTTGTGAATATTCTCCCAGTTAAAATGAATCTAGAATTATAAAGGCCTTAGACAAGGCATTCATTAAAGAGAACAGTTATTCTATTGTCGATATCAATAACGTAGGTTAAAACTTTTATAAACAAGCCATTAGGTGGAGGTTGAGCAAACTCTATTCGTCGTTACCTTTGTTTTTAAGGACGTTACATGGAGATAACCTAGAAGAGAATGCAGGCGCATATTCGCCTGAATAACTCTTAACAAAAAATATGCCTTAATTATAATTCGCTCCGATTTCCTGAAAAGAGCATCTTCAAGTGGATCGCGTATATCAATTTTCAAAACACAATTAAACAATTTATTTAGTACAATCAGGTGTTATAACAACGCGAAATTAACTTGTGTGAACAAGGAAAAAAATCGAATTGCAATTTCATTATTATTTCATTTAGATAAAACTGAAGTAGCTAAAATGTTATCGTTCCTTTGACCCCCTCTTAAAATGCATTAATGTGCTGTTTACACTCACTCATATTTTGACGATATTATTAGAAATAATGAAAATAAATTTAATAATAAACCCACAAAAAATATAAAATGAACAGGCCTTACTAACAACAATAAACAACATAATGGCCACCGCAGCGATGCTCCATTTGGCTGTACAGACATCAATGCTACTGCGTAAACTTCATCCGTTATACAAAATATTATCGTCTGTCCATTTTCAAACTTATTAACTTTATGGCACTTTAGCTTCTATTCTTAGTTGGAAAAGTAAAATGGTTACGCTGACGCCTTCAATGGTTCGGCGAAAAGTTCATCCGTTTTACCAACTTCTGCCGCCTGGCCATTTTCAAACTTAATGACTTTATCAGCAAGGTTAAAATATCTGTCGTCATGGGTGATTGCAATAACCGTTTTACCATTGCTTTTCATTTCAGCCAGTAATTCAGTGTAAAAATAATGTCTGAAGTAAGGGTCTTGATCAGCAGCCCATTCATCAAAAAGGTAAATAGGTGAATCTTCCATGTAGGCTAATAATAAAGCTAATCTTTTCTTTTGTCCCATAGATAGCTTAGTTGTTTTCAATACACCACCTGACACAGTAACTTTATCCGATAATCCAAGATTTTCTAAATGCTTAAGAATATCTTCATCAACCGCTAACTCCCCTTTTGAATCTAACACTTCACTAAATAAATAATAATCTGAGAAAATAGTGGTGAAATAATCACGATACCATTGACTATTTTCAGTGGTTAGCGCCTTGCCATCAACCTGTATTGAGCCTTTATCTGCGGTATACAAACTCGTAAATAATTTAGCAAATGTAGACTTACCACTTCCGTTACCACCAATAATAAATACCGTTTCACCTTGGTTAAAATTTAAATTTATAGGGCCAACAGAGAATTCATAAGCACCATCTTCACTTTCATACTTATATTCCAAATCTTTAACTTCAATCTTATTCCATTGTTTTTCGTTTCTTGGTTCATTAACTTGTGAACCATCCTCGTGGGTATACTCTGGTGCAAGGTTTAGGCTTTCAATTTTATTAAACGCTATTTTTCCTTTTGAAATAGGCATAAAGGTATTCATCAGAAAATTAATGGGTCCGACTAAATAAGTAATAATAAAGACATATCCAACAATATCGCCAATGCTTGCAGATTCAAACATACTCGCTGAAAAAGCGATAACACCTAAAGTTAAAAATAACATGGCTGATGTCCAGTTATTATTCAGACTCCAGTATAGTTGTGCTTTTAAATCCTGATTTTGAATTTCTTTTGTCGCTGGCATGGTTACGTTTTTATAAAAATAATTTTTACGACTCTGATTCAAGCTTAATTCCTTGCCGCCATCAACCAAAGCCTTAAAGTTTTCAAAAAGAACATCTTCACTCTCACGCAACTCTTTATATTTATCACCAACTTTATTAATAATAAACTGGGCAACCGTAATTGCAGCCGTTAAAAAAGACGCCAAAAGGAAAAAATGTCCTGGAGATAAATAAAATAAATAGAAGAAGCTCAGCACTACCATTGTTAAATGAAAGGTAAACATAGGCACCAAAGTCATCGCACTGGATATACTGCTAATATCATTAGTAATTGTCGCTTGAATACGATGCCCCCCAATGCGCTCTAGCTGCTCATAACTCGTTGCTAATACCCGGTTCACCATTGAATTTCTCAACTTACATACCATAGATGTACTCAATCGAGCGAGTAAATACTGTGATAGCAAACCAAAAAAAAGCAAACCCAACACACCTAGACCATAAATTTGCACACGTTCTAAAATACTCTGTGTAGTCTCAAGCGTGACTTCATTTCTTATTTGCAACATTAAAAAAACACCTGCAAATGCCGTTAGCGCACTAGCTAATGCTGAAAGCGCAATCAAACCTTTGTACTTCCCTAACATATTGTTAAACATTGTATAAATACTCCTAAAATGCTGACGAGGAACATTCTTCCCTCGCTTATACAGCTTTAATTTTTGATAGTTGACTATTGGTATATATCGAATTAGCCGATGTTATTATTATAAAAAGAAACGCTATAAAATGAATTCTTCTTCATCTTCTTCTAATTCAAAAGATTCCAATTGCGACTCAACCAACTTAGCAATATTTTCAATAGAAGGTTCGCTAAAGAAATTTTCCAACGTCATCTCTACATCATAGTGTTTTCTCACTCGTCCAACGACTTGGCTTGCAATAAGTGAATGACCACCTAAGTCAAAGAAACTATCTGTCATACTCACTTTTTCAAGTTGTAAAACCTCTTGCCATATTATCGCTAATTGCATCTCTACTTCTGTTCGTGGCGCAATAAATTCGTTGCTAACAATGTTAGCAGTTTTAAGCTCAGGCAATGCTTTACGGTCGACCTTACCATTAATATTCAATGGTAATTTGACCATTTCAATAAAATGATCAGGAAGCATGTAATGAGGCATTTGCTTTTTAAACCATGTTTTTAGTTCTGACCAATCTATACCTGGAGCAACAACGTAAGCAACTAATTTTTTATGCATCGGATTCTCACCAGAAACAACAACAATACAATCTTTTATTTGCGAATGCTCATTAAGAACCGCTTCTATTTCTCCTAATTCTATTCTGAATCCACGAATTTTCACCTGGTGGTCTGTTCGACCAACAAAATCAATATTGCCATCACCTTGAAATCTTGCCAAATCTCCACTTCGATACATTCTGGCGTTACTATCTTCAACAAAAGGATTGTTAACAAATACAGTAGCGTTCAAGTCATCACGGTTCAAATATCCTTTAGCCAGACCATCACCACCTAAATATAATTCACCGATAACGCCTACTGGTACAGGCTGTTGATGTTTATCAAGAATATAAGCCGTTGAATTAGCAATCGGACGACCTATCGGTATAGATCTCTGCTCGTTACTAACTTGATTAATTTTATAACCAACTGAAAATGTGGTGTTTTCTGTCGGCCCATAAAGATTTGATATATTGTGAAGCAGATCAGAACGCTGTAAAGATCTAACCGCTTCAGGGTCTACTACGTCACCACCGACCAAAACAGAGCATAAGGTTACAAACGCATCCGGCACCTCTTTCACTACTTGGGCAAACAGTGTTCCCGTAATAAATAGCGCACTAATTTCATTTTCTCGCAGTGCAGCCGCAAAGTTAACGGGAGATAATACTACATTCTTATCCATGCCAACCAGCTTACCACCATTTAACAACGCCCCCCATAATTCAAAGGTTACCGCATCAAAAGCAATATTTGACAATTGAGCGATACAACTATTTTCGTCAAGCTCAACATAATCTGTGTTCAAGACCAATCGGTTAACAGCCTGATGCGGAATAACAGCACCTTTAGGCTTGCCGGTGGTACCTGACGTATAAATGATATAAGCAGTGCTGGTGCCTTGTGCAGTCATGGTTAAATTATTTTCTGACGCAAGTGCTAACGCAGAGCTAATTGCCTTTAAACACACACAATTTACTGATAAACCTTCAAATACCGTTAAAGCCTCACCGTAACCTATGATGGTTTGAATATTTGCATCTTGCACAATATAGTTCAATCGTTCTTCAGGATAACTCAAATCGAGTGGCACATAAGCACGACCTGTTTTTATTATTGCCAACAGTGCCACAACCCAGTCAGCTCCTGCGCTTAAAGAAAGACCCACATGTTCACCAATGGTGTATTCCTGTTGTAATAACCAGTTGGCTAATTGATTGGCTTTTCTATTTAAAGCACTATAAGTCAGCGTGTCGTTACCAAATTTAACAGCAACATGTTCGGATCTTTGTACTGCTATTTGTTCAAATACGCTCGCCAGATTTTCCTCTGAAGGATAATCACTACTGGTTTCATTCCATTGATAAACCAGTTGTTCTTTTTCTTGGCTGGTGATCATTGGTAATGTTTCAATGTTTTGCTCAGGCGATGCAATGATAGATTGCAACAACACATCAAAATGACCAGCCATACGCTCAATTGTTTGATGATCAAAAAGATCACTATTGTATTCCCAACTGGTTTCCAATCCAGATTCACGCTCAATAACATTAAGGGTCAAATCAAATTTGGCCGTTGTATGCTCCTGTGGGAGCGTTGCTATGGTTAAATCTGGCAATTGTAACTGAGTTGATTCATTGTTTTGTAAAGCAAACATTATTTGGAAAACAGGACTATGGCTGGTACTGCGCTCTACATCCAAAGTTTCAACCAACATTTCAAAAGGTAAACTTTGATGTTCAAAAGCTTCTAATGCTGTCGTTTTCACTTGTGCCAATAAGTCGGTAAAGCTGGGTTCACCACTCAAATTATTTCTTAGTACCAGCGTATTTATAAAGAAACCAATCAATGGTTCTATTTCGCTTTGCGTTCTTCCTGCAATCGGTGTACCCATGACAATATCTGATTCATTACTGTAGCGACTAATTAATACTGAAAAGGCCGCTTGCAATGTCATAAACAAGGTGGTTTTCGCTTTACGACTCAATTCAACCAAACCATCACGACAACTTGCACTAATAGGATGATGATAAAGCTGTCCTTTAGAAGAAGGAGTAGCAGGGCGAACATTATCTAAAGGCAAACTATGCAGTTTTGGCAAATTCGCTAATTTATTGGCCCAATAATCCACATGATCTGTTCTGGCATCCAATGTTAGCCATGTGCGTTGTGCAAAAGCAAAGTCAGAATATTGAATGGCTAAAGGTAATAAAGGATATTCCGAACCTGTTACATAAGATTCATACAAGCTAGCAAACTCATTAAGCAGAATATTCATTGACCAGCCATCAGAAGCAATGTGATGCATATTAACCATTAATACATGACTATCTTGTGTCAGTTTAACAACCAATGCACGGATCATCAGATCAGCATCTAAAGCAAAAGTTTCTGTCGCATGCGCATTAATAACTTCATGCAAGGTAACCGATTTTTCACTTTCATCTAAATAATTCAACTCAATAATCTTCATGGTTAGCGGAGCGAATGATTGAACAATTTGTTCAAGTTCACCATCGTTATCCTGATATGTTGTCCGGAGTATTTCATGCCTTTTTATAATTTCATTAATCGCTTTATTAACATAATTCAGGTTTAACTGACCATCAAACCTAACGGCCATTGGCATGTTATAACTAGAGCCTGTACCTGACATTTGTTCGATAAACCACATACGCTGTTGCGAAAAAGACAAAGGTAAAGATTGAGACCTGTCTACTGGTTGAATCGTCAATGCTGACGACGCATTATCTTTATCGACAATCAGCATTTGCGCAGCAAGTTCTCTGATAGTTGGTGTACTGAATATTGTTTTTAGCGAAACATCCTGCGCCATTTCAGTTCTGATTGCAGATGCAAGACGTGAAGCCAGTAACGAGTGTCCTCCCAATTCAAAGAAATTTGCCGTTACACTAATAGTCCCTATATTTAATAATTCAGACCACACCTGATGCAGTTCCTGCTCTAACGTAGTCACAGGTGCTTCATAGCTTCCCTGAGAATTCTCAGCAAGATCTGGGGCTGGTAATGCGTGGCGATTAATTTTACCGTTTTGCGTCAATGGTAATGCAGGTAAATAAACAAACGCAGTTGGCACCATATACTCAGGTAATGCAGCTAATAACGCCTGTTTCAATGTTAACGTTAACTGCTGTTGCTGATAACTATCAGTGTTTGCTTCATTGCTTCCGGCTGGAAGAATAATATAAGCAACAATAAACTTGTTATCATTAGCTGTACTACGCACCACCACAACAGCATCCGCCACGTTTTCATGTTGGATAAGTTGATTTTGTATCTCACCTAATTCAATTCTGAAACCACGTACTTTTACTTGTTCATCTGTACGACCAAGATATTCCAATGCACCGTCTTTACTTAAGCGTACATAATCACCCGTTCTATACAAACGTCCTTCTGTTTCAGAAGTAATAAAGTCCTTAACAAAACGTTCATTCGTCATTTCCGGACGATTTAAATATCCACGTGCTAATCCGGCACCACCTACATAAAGTTCGCCCGGCATACCCATTGGTAATAATTGTTTTTCCGCATTACAAACATATAAACCTAAGTCTTCCAGTGCGACACCAATATCACTGATTGATGATTGACTATGCTCAGCATGTATGCGGCGATAAGTAACGTGTACTGTTGTTTCAGTAATACCATACATGTTGATCATTTCTGGCGAATTATCGGTAAAGCGTTCAAACCAGGGCAGCAATTTCATTGGCTCTAAAGCTTCACCACCAAAAACAACATAACGTAAACTAAACTGGCGTTCGCAAGGCACAATGTGCTCAAGTAAATTATAGAAAGCAGAAGGTGTTTGGTTTAACACGGTAATGCCCTCTTCTATCAGTAAATTAACAAACTGATCCGGAGAACGACTTATTTCCTGAGAAACGTTAACTAATCGGGCACCATGAATGAGTGCTCCCCATGTTTCCCAAACAGCAAAGTCAAAGGAAAATGAATGAAATAATGTCCAGGCATCTTCAGCATTGAAATTAAAATGCTTTTTGCTTGAAGTAAATAAACGCAATACATTTTGGTGTTCAATTAAAACGCCTTTTGGCTGTCCCGTTGAACCCGATGTATAAATAACATAAGCCAGATTTGATGCTAATACTGCAACCAAAGGGTTAACACTCGACTCTTGTTCAATTTCAGCTGCAAGTGTATCAGTACACAAGCAAATGGTTTCTTCAAATCCTATTTGTTCAACCAACCCGGCATCAGTAATAACAATGCTTAATTGCGCATCTTCTACCATGTAATGCAGTCGTTCTTTCGGGTAAGCCGGATCAAGAGGTACATATGCCCCACCGGCTTTAAGTACCGCCAGCATACCAATGATCATATCAGCAGAACGATTAAAACACAGACCAACTAAATCATCAGGGTTAACACCTTCAGCAATGAGTTTATGCGCTAATTGATTCGCTTGAGCATTAAGCTCACCGTAACTGGTTGTTATACCATCATAGCTAAGCGCTACTGACTGTGGATTAAGCTGTACTTGTTGTTCAAATTTCTGATGAATCGTTATTTCACCTTCATTTGTCTCAATAAAATCACGAGCAACTTTAGGCTGACCAGCCAATACCAGTACTTGCCGTGCTGTATCGTTCATCATTGGCAAACAAAGAATTGTTTCAGCTGAATCTTTTATTATGCTATCTAACAATACCGTGAAACATTTAGCCATTTGCTCTATTGATTCTTGTGCAAATAAATCTCGGTTGTATTCCCAATTAACGCTAAGTCCATCTGCTTGTTCACTCATTGTTAACGTAAGATCAAATTTAGCTAGCGTTCTTTCCTGCTTAACTCTGCTTAAACTGATGTCTTCCATATTCTCTAAAGGCTGTTCATTGTTTTGCAAAACAAACATTATTTGGAACAGCGGGGTATAACTCAGACTACGCTCTGGCTGCAAATTTTCTACCAACATTTCAAATGGAACATGCTGATGAGCAAATGCATCCAGTGAAACTTGTCTTGCTTGCGCTAATACAGCGTCAAAACTCGGGTTATTGTCTAAATCAAGGCGTAGCACTAAAGTATTAACAAAAAAGCCAATCAAGGATTCTACTTCAGCCTGAGTTCTGCCCGCAACAGGCGTCCCCATAACAATATCGGTTTCATTGCTATAGCGGCTTAATAGTACAGAAAATGCCGCTTGCAATGTCATAAACAACGTTGTACTGCTGCGTTTACTTAGTTCATTTAATCCGTTAGCACATGAACCACTGATGTTGTGATTATAAACAGCGCCATGATAAGTCTTTTCTGCAGGCCTTGAGTAATCTAACGGTAAATCATGTAAAGGGGGTAAACCGTTTAGTTTCTGCTCCCAATATGACAATTGTTGTTCAAGCACAGAGCCATTCAACCACTGACGCTGCCAATGAGCATAATCAGCATATTGAATATTCAAAGGCGTTAACGGATCAGTATCACCTGCTATATAAGCTTTATACAGCTGAGTAAACTCGCTGATTAATACACTCATTGACCAGCCATCTGAAGCAATATGATGCATATTAAACAAGATCACGTGTGAATTACTGTTTTCACGTACAAGTGTTACACGCAACATCAAGTCTGTAGACAAATCAAAAGAACGTAAAGCATGTTCATTAACCAACGCTTCCAAATTACTATCACTGGTCGGTAAATCGATTAAAGGTATTAACACTTCTTTAGGTTCAAGAATAACTTGGACCGCTTGTCCTTCCTGAGTTTTAAACACTGTTCTTAAGCTTTCATGGCGAGCAATGATGGTATCAAAAGCACGTTGTAGTGCGTCGATGTTTAAATTACCCTGAAAACGAATAGCCATTGGCATATTGTAATTTGCCGATGCTGTATCCATTTGGTCAATAAACCATAAACGTTGCTGAGCAAATGACAATGGCAAGTCTTCTGTTCTGGATACTGATTCTATCGCAGCCAAACCAGTAGTTTGAACATCTTCATTGCCTAGTTTTTCGTCTATTTCCTCGGCTAATGCCCGAATTGTAGATTTTTCAAATAGCATTTTTAACGGTAGTTCAACCGATAAGCTTTGGCGAATAGCCGAAACCAAACGCGTTGCCAATAACGAGTGTCCACCTAATTCAAAGAAGTTAGCGGTAACACTCACTTGCGTTAACTTAAGTATATCTGACCAAAGTGTGTGCAAACTTTTTTCAGTATTTGTAACTGGCGCTTCATAGTTTGCTGATATTGCGCTTGATATATCAATTGCCGGCAGGGCTGCACGATCAAGCTTACCATTACTTGTTAAAGGTAATGTATCCAAAATCACCACAAAAGTAGGAACCATATACTCAGGTAATCTATCTTGTAACCAGGCTTTTAACGTATCTCCACTTTCCTCTGACACCGCGTATGCTACCAATTGTTTATCGTGTGACGTTTCGCCTCGCACAACCAAAATACAATGATGAACGCTCTCATGCTCTTGCAGTACTGATTCTACCTCGCCTAATTCAATTCTAAATCCACGAATTTTTACTTGATGGTCAACACGGCCAAGATATTCAATATCACCGGAGGGTAAATATTGTGCTAAATCCCCTGTTCGATAAAGCTTAGCTGACGGCTCCTGACTAAATGGATGTTTAATAAATTTTTGCTGAGTTAATTCTTTCTGATTAAGATAACCCAGCGCTAAACCATCACCGCCAAGGTATAATTCACCTTTCACACCAACAGGAACAGGTTGTTGATTAATATCTAATATATAAGCAGTTGAGTTAGCAATAGGACGACCTATCGGTACGGATTTTTGATCCTTATCTACTTGTTTAATTTCATGACACACAGAAAAGGTAGTATTTTCTGTCGGTCCATATCCATTTAACAAACGCTTGGGTGGTGCAGACGCTAATAAAGCTCTGATAGCGTCAGGTTCTAATGCTTCGCCACCCACTATAACGGTCGATACAGTTGAAAATGCATCAGGCACTTCTTTCACTACCTGATTAAACAATGCTCCGGTAATGAATAACACGCTGATTTCCTTTTCTCGCAATGCGCCAGCCAAATCAACCGGTGATAAAATAATATCGTTGGCAATATCAACCAGCGTACCACCGTTTAACAATGCTCCCCATAACTCAAAAGTTACCGCGTCAAATGCCGTATTAGACAACTGTGCAAGATTATCTTGTGGCTGTAAATTAACATAATTTGTGTTCAAAACTAAACGCAGCACGCCTTTTTGCGGCACCATCACACCTTTAGGCTGACCTGTTGTGCCTGAAGTGTAGGTAATATAAGCCAAAGTATTGCTGGATATTATACACTCCAAATTATGGTTTGGTTGCAGCGCTAACGCTTGTTTTATCGCAGCAAGAAAAATAACGTTTTCTATCGCTGGTATCTGTTCAAGTTGTGCATCGTTGCCTATCACCCAACGTAGTTCAGCATCTTGGGCAATATAACGCAAACGTTCAGCCGGATAACTCGGATCTAGCGGCACATATGTCGCACCCAATTTAATGATTGCTAACACAGTAACAGCCCAATCAATACTTGAAGGTAATGCAACACCCACAAATTCACCTACATCAACACCTTCTGAGTGTAACCAGTGGGCTAACTGATTCGCTTGCTCATTTAATTCACTATAGCTTAACTTCGCCTCGTCATAATGCAATGCAGTAGCATCACCATCTTTTGCTACTTGCTGTTCAAAAATATTCGCTAAATTAGCATTCTCCGGATATTGTGTTGAGGTTTGATTCCACTCGTGAATACATTGTTCCCTCTCTTCTTTACTTAGCATAGACAAAGCACCCACAGACTCTTCAGCCTTGTTTAGCATATCGATAAAGATGTTACTAAGATGCCCCATCATTTGCTCAATCTTATCGGATGTAAATTGACCTGTTTGATAACAAAATTCAACCGACAATGTTTCTTGTGCAACGGCAATAAGTGCCAAGGGATAATTGGTACGATCGCTATTACCAATACGGGTAAAATCTAATGCACCTTCCTGAGTTCTAGTCGGGAAGTTTTCAAAAACTAACAAGCTATGGAACAAGGCGTGTTGATTAACAATTTCACTCCACTGCTGAACATCAGACAATGGTGAATATTCAAATTCTCGCATATTTAAATTGGTTTGCTGAATCTCCTGCAACCAATCTTTCAAACTCAAGTCAAAACCTAACGCTACCGGTACAGGCAAGGTATTGATAAATAATCCAAGTATTTGCTCAACACCGGCTAAATCTGCAGGTCGTCCTGATGTGGTAGAGCCAAACAATACTTTTTTCTGCCCGCTGTAAGCCCCAAGTAAAAGCGACCATGCAGCCTGAACTAAGGTATTCATAGTAACACGGCAACTTTTCGCCAACGTTTGTAATTGAGCTGTCACATCTACAGGCAAGGTTAAATGTTGCTTGTTATAACCAAAATCATTTTTATCGTTATGCATAGGCAATGCAGTTGGCTCATCAATACCAGCCAAAGAAGAACGCCAGAAGCTTTCTGCTTTAGACATGTCTTGATTTTGCAACCACTCAATGTAAGCAGAAAAAGGACGAGGTACACCTGGGTTCCAATCTTGACCACTGATTGATTTATTGTAGCAATCTAATAATTCTCCCATCAATATACCGGTACACCAGCCATCAAGTAATAAATGATGACGACTCCAGACCAAATAATAAGACGTTTCGCTAAGCTGAATAAGCGCTACACGCATAAGTGGAGCTTGTTGAAAATCAAAGCCACTTGCTCTGTCTTTCGTCAGGTATTCTTCCAGCTTTTCTTGCTGCTCTTCACTCGAATAAGTTTGCCAGTCTTCAATAGTGATCGGCATAACCGCTGATTTTTCTATCAATTGAACAGGTGCGTCGATGCCTTCCCAAATAAATCGCGTGCGCAATATATCATGACGTTCAATCAGTTTTTGCCAACAATTTTTAAAGTGTTCAATATCCAGTTCGCCTTCAACAATGCCGCTAAGTTGATTGAAATAAACACTTTCATCAGGAGATAATCGCTCGTGAAACAGAATACCTTCCTGCATTGGCGATAAAGGATAAGCATCTTTAGTTAAGCGCCACTGTGGAACACTTTGAATTGTGTCTATTTGCGATTGTGTGATGTTAAGTAATGGGTAATCTGAAGGTGATACTCCGCCACTTAGAGGTTCTTGGCAATGTAACACAATAGATTTTAAGGCCTGAATATAATCACTCCCTAACTTTTCAATAGTAGCACTATCAAAATAAGCGTTTGAATAGCTCCATGTAATTTGAAATTTACCATTAAAAACCGCACCGCCAACATCAATTAAACTATGACGTTTACCGTTTAGATCCTGATTTGGAGCTTTCTCTTCTGTCGCAGAACTCAACCAGCTTTTTGATGCATCCAAATTATCAAATTGTCCCAGATAATTAAATGTAATTTCAGGGTTAACCACTAAAGAGGCACGCACTTCATCATCAGAATGAAGATATCGTAATGCCCCGTAACCAATACCGTTGTTAGGAATACTTCTCAGGTGTTCTTTAATTGATAATATCGATTGACGCATATCATTTGAACACGCAGGTAGTGCCACTGGAAATAAATTAGTAAACCAGCCCACTGTTCGACTCACGTCAAAAGAATCATTTACTAATTCCCGGCCATGTCCTTCCAAACTGATTAAACATGTTTCAGAATCCATCCAATTACATAAAGTCTGCGACAATGCGGTTAATAAAATATCATTAATACGGGTACGATACACTTCAGGAATTTTTTTCAACAATGCTGTAGTGTCAGCAATATCTAACTCAAATGACAACCTTTCTGTCGAATCTACGGTATTGCTGCCATTTTCAAAATCCTGTGGAATTGGTGCATAAGAGTTGTTTGCAATGGCTTTCCAATAACCCAGCTGTTGTACAACTTTGGATGACATAGCGTATTCAGCTAAACCATGACTCCAATCTAAAACCGAAGTACTTTTTGCCTGTAACTCTATTGTTTGACCAGATTTAGCTTGATTGTAAAAACTAAATAAATCATCCAATAAAATTCTCCACGAAACACCATCGATAACCAAATGATGACAAGTGATAAACAAACGTTCACCGTGCTTTTCACCTAAATTGATATAAGCAACACGCCAGATAGGACCATTTTCAATCGATAAACTGGTTTGTATTTCATCTGTAGTTTGCTTGATTAATGCTGCTACATCGCCACCAGATGCTACAGCTTCTTCTAATGAGATAGTTTGCAGTACATCAAAAGTTTGTACTTGGATCTCTTGTTGCCATTTATCCTGTACAGAAGAGAACTTGCTGCGTAAACTATCATGTTGATGTTGAATAGCGTCTAATGCACTTTTTAACACATCCAGATCAATAGATTCATTCAACTTGAACAGCTGAGATTGGTTCCACTGATTCATATTTCCGTGTTCAAGGCCAAAGAACCAATGCTGGATCGGAGTAATACTTGCGTGCCCGACAACAGGGGCTAATTGATCAATTATTTTTGAAACACTTGTCACAGTAACCACTTGACTCATGGCCAAGATTGTCTGAGTTTCAAAAAGTTGCTTAGGTGTGATCTCCAGACCAACGTCCTTTAATCGAGAAACAATCTGCAAACTAACAATTGAATCACCACCCAGCTCGAAAAAGTTATCGTGAATACCCACCTGAGTTACATTCAGTGTGTTTTTCCAAACCTGAGCGATCTTTCTCTGTAATTCATTTTGCGGCTCACCGTCTTCATGGTGAACAATTACATCCATTGGATTTGGCAATGCTTTTACATCAACCTTACCATTAATGGTTAATGGTAAGGCATCTAAACTCAAGATTAATGATGGCACCATATAGTCGGGTAAAAAGCTACTGGCATGTGCTTTTAACGAATCAGGTTCAACATCACCTACAATATAAGCAACCAGCTGTTTGCTGTCAGTTGAGTTTTCTTTAACAACCACAACAACTTGTTTTACTTTTTCATGTTCAAGTAAGCAAGCTTCAATCTCGCCTAACTCAATTCTAAAACCACGAATTTTTACTTGTTGATCAATTCTCCCCAAGTATTCTAAATCACCATCAACGTTATATTTCGCCAAATCACCACTGCGGTAAAGTTTACTGCTAGTGGTAAGGGAATGATCAATAAAACGTTCTTTAGTAAGTTCTTCTTTACCCAAATACCCTTTGGCTACTCCAGTTCCACCCACATACAATTCACCGCAAACACCTGCAGGAAGTACATTTTTATATTCATCAAGTACGTAAACATTCAAATCAGGCAAGGCTTTACCAATATTACTGACAGATACAAGCAAGTCACTTTCACTTAAACATTTATAAGTTACATGAACCGTTGTCTCTGTAATGCCATACATGTTGATTAATTGGATGTCATCAAGGGCATGACGCTCAGTCCAGGATTTAAGTATGCTGCTTTCCAGCGCTTCACCACCAAAAATTACGTAACGTAACGCTAGTTCATTATGTTTTGCATGATTCTCATCAACGTTATTCAATAACTTAAAGGCAGATGGTGTTTGGTTTAATACCGTTACTTTATACTTTAACAATAAATCATAAAAGCTATCAGACGAACGACTGATCCAATAAGGAACTACAACTAAGTGACCACCATGAAGCAAGGCTCCCCATATTTCCCATACTGAAAAATCAAAGGCATATGAGTGGAATAACGTCCAAACATCTTTGTCTGTGAAGTTGAACAGTGGCTGAGATGTTGAAAATAGTCGTGATACGTTATTATGACTAACCACTACGCCTTTAGGTTGACCTGTCGTACCTGAAGTATAAATAACATAAGCACTCGCATTAGGTTTAAGTGACAAATTCAAATTGTTAGCATCAAATGCTGCCAATTCTGCATCAAGTTCATTCAAATAAATCAATTCATCTGTTTCAGAAAACGGTAGGTTTACTTGTGATTCTGTCAGTACGAACTTAACCTTTGCATCATCAAATATATAACTGATACGGTCTTGTGGTGCTGTCGATTCAACAGGAACATAAACTGCACCCGCTTTCAAAATGGCAATAATTGCTAAAATAGTTAAGTGACTGCGCTCCATACAGATACCGACAAAATCCCCCTCACTAACGCCCTTATCACGCAATAAATTGGCTAACTGGTTGGCTTGTGCGTTTAGCTCTGCATAAGTTAAGTGTACGTCATCAAATGAAACCGCTGTTTTTGTAGCAAACTGTGCTGCTTTTGCTTCAAATGTTTGATGAATTAATTCGGCTCTCAGTTCAGTGTTGCAATCAGAAGTAGCGCATTCAGAAGTAGTGAGTGTTTTTAAATAAGCACTCTCTACAACTGGAGTCATTAACGATAGTTGACTAACTTTACCTTGCTCACCACTATTAACCATGTTGTGCAATAATGCGGTAAAGTGAGCAAGCATGTCGGCAACAACAGCTTGTTCAAATTTGTCCTGCTCATAAATAAGCTCAAATCGGCATTCTTCATCAGGAATAACCATCAAGGTCAAAGGAAAGCCCGTGCCGCCACCTGAAGTTTGATCACCGTTATAAATTGTGATCCCTACTTTATCCTGTAGTTCTTGATTACCTTTACCAATAGGATAGTTTTCAAATACAACGATACTGTCGAACAATGATGCATTTGGTGCAACTTGACTCCAAGACTTAATTTCTTTCAATGGCGTATATTCAAATTCTCGCACTGCTAAATTGGTTGTTTGAATTTGCTTGGTTAACTCAGCAATATTGGCATTACCTTCAATCACCTGGCGAATAGGCAAAGTATTGATGAATAAACCCAGCATGCTATCTGAATCTTCCAACTCTACCGGACGACCTGCCGCTGTAGCACCAAAAACAACATCTTTTTGTCCACTGTATTTTGACAACAAAATTGTCCAGGCAGATTGAATTATAGTATTTAGCGTTACATTACACGCTTGTGCTAACTGGCTTACTGCAGTCGTTAGAATTGGATCCAATGTTTCTACAATGCGACCGTTACCCGTTATTCCCGTTTTGTTTTTAGCTATAGGAAGCGCTGTTGCTCCTTCAACACCAGCTAATTGATTGCTCCAGAAAGATTTAGCAGATGCTTCGTCCTGTTGTGCTAACCAGGCAATATAGTTACGGTAACTTGCCGGCTTTGCTAAAACTAAAGCCTGACCTTCAATACGAGCCTGATAATCTGCTAATATTTCGCTAATGAAAGATGATAAACACCAACCATCCAATAACAAATGATGATAGCTCCATACAACAAGCGCTTCACGTTCAGAACAATGAATAATATTGACGCGAAGTAATGGTGCATTGTCTAACTCGAAATGATGGTTACGATCTTCTTCTAATAAATTTTCAATCGCTTTATTTTGTGCTGTCTTATCCATTTCCTGCCAGTTATGCACTATTAACGGCAAAGTTAACTGGGCTGCAACCACTTGATGTGGAATAGCTACATCTCCCCACAAAAAAGACGTTCGTAAAATATCATGGCGATTAATTGCTGCTTCAAACGCTTTACTGAAAGCATCGATATCAATACCCTGACTAAAGTTGCCAATCACCTGATTAAAATATAATCCCTCTTCAGGCGCCGCCAAACAATGATACAACATCCCCTGTTGAACTGGAGATGCAGGATAGACATCGGCTACTTTAGGATCTTGACGTAACTCTTCAAGTTTTTCAGCGGTCATTTCAGCCAGTTCAAAAGGAGCAACGTCAAAAGAAACTCCGGCCTGCGGACGCACATCATCTTGTTGATGACTAACAATTGCACGTGACAATACCGCAATAGATTGATATTCCAATAATTGTGAGGGGGTAAACACAATATTATTTTGTCTTGCACACGCTATAATTTGCAACGCTTTTATAGAATCGCCACCTAACTTCAAAAATAAATCGTGACGAGTAATAGCATCGTTATTCAACACTTCGCGAGCAATCGCTAATAACGCTTGTTCAGTAGATGAATATGGTGTTTCAATTAAGTCAGCTACCTGACTAATCGTCAACACATTGAAAAGTTGTTGTGGGGTAAACACCAAATTAATTTTACGCGCCTGTGCAATAATTTGTAATGCTTTAATCGAATCACCGCCCATTTGATAGAAATTGGCGTTCACAGAAACTTTTTCTAAACCTAATACTGATTGCCAGATAGAAACAAGCGCTTCTTCAACTTCATCTCTCGGCGCTTGAAGTTTATCAGTTGATTTATGCGCAGAAGGTTCTGGCAAGGCTTTATGATCAACTTTACCATTTGCCGTTAATGGTAATTTATCAAGCACTTCAATCAGGCTAGGAACCATATATTGTGGTAATTTAAGACTAAGCTGGTCAATAACAGTTGAAGCTATGTCTTGCGGTCCAACGATGTAAGCAGCTAATACTAGTTCTGACGTAACAGGATGTTCAACCGGAAGTACACAAACGTCCACCACATCTGCCAGATTGCTGATGATTGTTGCAATTTCACCCGGCTCTACCCGATAACCTCTAATTTTTACTTGTTCGTCCATACGACCAACAAATTCAATATTGCCATCAATTAATTGACGAACGCGATCACCGGTACGGTAAATTTTACCACTTGTTTGAGTATTTAATCGGCTATGGCTAAACGGGTCATTCAAAAAACTGACCTCAGTTAATTCATCACGATTAAAGTAACCCAAAGATACCCCTTCACCACCAATGTATAATTCACCGGCAACACCTTGAGGCACTAATTTTAAATCATTGTCTAAGATATATACGTAGCTGTTTGCTAATGGCTTGCCAATAGGAACAGAGCGGCTTCCATCTAGTGCAGCACCTTTAGAAACGTCATAACTCAGTGCCCCAATGGTACTTTCTGTCGGCCCATAATGGTTGATGATTCTGCAGTCAGGGTTAAGTTCGAGCACTTTGCTCACTAAACCCGGCATTAAGCGCTCGCCACCAAGTAACAAACATTCGGTTGGTAAAATACCTGCCGGATCAGATAATGTCAGCAACCCTTCTAAATGAGAAGGCGTGATCTTCATACAAGTCACAGGTTCCTGCTGCAATGCATCAGCCAATTGATTGGCATCCAAGTTAAATTCAACAGGGAAAAAACGGAAGCAACGACCACTGCATAATGCACCAAACAATGCGGTATAACCTAAATCTGCCGCCATGGTAGACATCGCCAGCATTTGAGCATTTTCTGGTAGTTTCAATTCCAGATGAATACTTTGCAAATAACTCAGTAAATTTCTGTGACTAACTTCAACACCTTTAGGTACACCTGTTGAGCCTGACGTATACAAAATATAGGCAGCTTGATTACTATCAACTTCAATATTAGGGTTATTCGCATCATCACTCAAAGTTGTTAATGCTAAATTAATGCTGGTGATATTTGATCCGAAATTGTAATCACTCTGGCTGATCACTAATTCACATTTTGCTTCCTGAACGATGCTTTCAATTCTTTCAATCGGCCATTCATTATCTACTGGAATAAATATCGCGCCTGCTTTAAGACAAGCAAACATCGACAGTGGATAGTACTCATTTCTAGGCAATAAAATAGCAACTTTTGACTGAGGTTTTATTCCCTGTTCGATTAAAGTATTCGCCAGACAATTGGCCTTTGCATTAAATTCTGCATACGTAAGGCGAATTTTATTAAAAACAATCGCATCTTGTTCACCAAATGCATTTACCTGTTTTTCAAAAACCTGTGCAACAGTCTTTGAAGCTTCAACATTTGTTAACTCTGTTTGCATTGCTTGAGGTTGCTCACGTTGCATTAGCTCAAGCGCTGTATTAACTTCTTTTTCCGTGAACAATTCTTCAATATCAGCTAGCGCAACCTCAGGGTTATTTGAAAGAACATCCAGAGTTTGTTTAAAACCATTAACAATTCGATTGATAGTTTCAGAACGAAACAGTGAAGTATTATATTCAAGCGATCCCTGAAGACCATTCTCCCCTTCTTCTAAAATAAGTAATAAATCAAATTTTGCTGTACTGAAATCTTGCATTAACGGCGTTACCTGAACACCTTCAACGTCAATGCTATTCATCGGCTGATTACGCATCACCATACGTACTTGATACAAAGGTGCTTTTGCTGTACTTCCTGCACTTTTATCTTTATTAACTAAGTTAGAAACTTGATCAAATGGCACGTCTTGATTTTCATAAGCTGCCAACGTTGTTTCTTTAATCTGTTGTAAAAATTGGCTAAAACTTAACGAGCTGTCTACTTTTCCACGCAATACCAATGTATTAACAAAAAATCCAATTAATGACTCAAATTCACTTTCAGTACGGTTAGCGATTGGTGAGCCTATCGTAATATCTGATTGACCGGTAAAACGACTCAGCACTAATTGAAAAGCAGCCAAAGTAGTCATAAATAATGAAGCGCCTTCTTTTAAACACAACGACTTAACGCGTTGGTCTACTTCGCTATCAAACTGAAAATGCTCTCGTGCACCGTTAAAAGTTGGCATTGACGGACGAGGAAAATCCAACGGTAAATCCAGTGTTGGTGATAAGTCAGCAAGCTGTTGTTGCCAATAATCTAATTGTTGTAAAATTGAATCGTCATTCGCCTGACTTAATTGCCACATTGTATAGTCGCCGTATTGCATCGGTAAAGGCGCTATATTGTCTAAATTAAGACCCGCAGTATAATGTTGATAAAATTGTACAAATTCACGAATGATTATGTCGAATGACCAGCCATCGGTAACAATATGGTGAACATTAAGCACCAAAACATGACGTTCAGGAGAGATTACAAATAAACTCGCTTCTATCAGTGGATCATTTGCTAAATCAAACTTACGTTGTCCAATTTTGGCTATCGCTTGCTTGATTGTTTCATCAAGTTGCTCAGCGTCTGTTTGCTCTAGTGAAGTAACGGTAAATGGTAATTCCATAGACGCGTGTATTAGTTGCACTACCTCGTCATTTTGTTCAACCATATTGGTCCGCAATACTTCATGACGGTCAACAATGGCTTGTAAACTTTTTTGCAACGCTTCGCTGTCTAAGGCCCCTTTTAATTCTACCGGGCTACAAATATTGTAAGCACTGGCACCACCACTTAACTGTGTAGTCACCCATAAACTTTTTTGAGCATAAGACAAAGGCAACGGCGAAAGTCTGCTCGGGATCTCCAGCTTATGGCTGGTATTTGTAGTTTGTTTTATTAATTGACTTAGTGCATTAATGGTTGGGTTAGCAAAGAAGTCGCGTACTTCTAATTTGAAATTAAGTTCTTTGCGTACTCGTGTAACAACTCGGGTTGCTAGTAATGAATGCCCACCCACTTCGAAAAAATCATCATTGATACCGATTATTTCAACATTTAAAATATCCTGCCAAATCGTCGCTAAAAGTTTCTCTGTTTCACTACTTGGAGCTACATAAATCGTTTTATTATTACTTTTCGTCCAATCAGGCTCTGGTAACGCTTTCTTGTCCACTTTACCGTTTTTGTTCAGGGGAAGTTGACCTAGAATAATCCACTGTGACGGGATCATCGTATCAGGTATTAATGCTTTTAGGGCGTCACACAACGATGCTAATTGATCATCTTTTAAAGTGGGTGCAACAACATAAGCAGCTAATTGTTTATCATCATCTGATATTGTAAATGCTTTAACCGTAACCGCGGTTACTGACTCACTTTTTAAAATAGCACGTTCAATTTCACCCACTTCAATACGGTGACCACGGACCTTTATTTGATCATCTGTACGGCCTAAATATTCGATACTGCCATCAGCTAAAAAGCGTACTCTATCTCCTGTCGCATAAAGACGTTTAGCCGTGATAGCTTCACAAACAGGACTGATGAACTTTTCATTTGTCAGTGCTTTTTGATCCCAGTAGCCGATAGCCAATCCTGCTCCACCAACATAAAGCTCACCCGCTAATCCGATAGCAAGTGGTTGCTGATGCTGATCTAATACATAAATTTCACTGTTCGCCATTGGGCGACCTATAACCACAGGTCCTGTTGCAGGAGTATTTTCAAATGCTACTTCAAAGCTAAGTACACCCACTGTGGTTTCAGAAGGACCATAATGGTTAATAATTCTAAGCGAAGGAGCAAGCGCACGAACTCGTTGTACCAGCGAATAATCTAAGGCTTCACCACCGAAGACTAATAGTTTTTTAGGTAATAAATTCAATGCCGATTCAGAACTTAATAAAGCACTTAAATGAGACGGTACAATTTTAAGACAATCTATCGGGCTTTCTTCAAGGTAAGCAGCTAATAATTCCGCATCAAGATTCATTTCTTCAGGCAGTAAACTTAATGTTCTGCCTGTACATATTGCACCAAATATGGCGGTATGCCCTAAGTCAGCAGCTATAGTTGATAAAGCAGCCAGGGTGTCGTCAGCCGCTAATGCTAATCTTTGCTCAACACCATTAACATAATTTGTTAAAGAGGCGTGAGATATCACTACCCCTTTAGGATTACCTGTAGAACCTGAGGTATAAATTAAGTAAGCGGCACTATCGCCTGTAACCGATGATTTTACGTTTTGGGTATCACATCCCTCAATTGAAGACCACTCACTGTCTAAGCTAATATTTTTAATAGAATCCGACGTAAAAATTGCCGTCTGACCTTCAACGACATTAGCTTGTGTAAGAATAAATGATACTTGTGCATCACTGATCATATGTTCAATACGTACTTGTGGAAATTCAGGATCAACGGGAACATAAGCTGCACCTGTTTTCAGCACACCTAATATGCCAACAAGAAATAATTCTGAACGACGTAACAATAATCCAACCCGTGCATTTTCACCAATGCCCTCGGCAATCAAATAATTAGCGACTTGGTTAGCTCGGGCATTAAGTTCGCCATAAGTTAAAGTAAGCTCCTTATTACGTACAGCAATAGCCTCTGGTGAATTGGCGGCATAATATTCCACCATTTCATGGATCAAGCTGTTGTTGGAGCTATTATTGAAATTATTGCTAAAATTAGCGCTAAAATCTTGTTTTTCACCTTGAAAACCACCCGTCAATAATAATGATTTTTCTTCCTGGCTAAGGAAATTAATTGATTTTAACGGTGCTTGCTTATTCGTTAATGCTTGCTCAATAAATGCCTCAAACTGCTTTGCAACACGCTCAGCTTTTACTGTCGACAACAAAGCTTCATTAAAAGCAAGTTCAAGTTGATACGCGTCGTTATGAATATAACCCGTTAACTGAATATCAAACCTTTCGTTGTTTACAGCCCACGAATTAACCGCAAAACCACAAGGTGATTCGATGAAGTCGCATTCTTGAATATTACAACCAAGCGAGTAATAAGACTGTTCAGCCACTTCCTGATGACTTGAATAATAATGTAACCAGTTTTGCATTTCTGCTACGTCTGATTGCATTTTTTTGCTAAACGTTTCAATAGAATCTTCGTCTGTTATCGTCGTTTGTAACGGCAAATAATTAGCTAAACCACCACATACATCCATCAACTCATCATAGGTTCTTGAAGAAAAAAGTGTGCCGATTCTTGTGTTGGAGACATCATTTTGAATAGACCAATAAGCAGCCCAGCAGCTTAACAACAATTGAGAAGCTGGGATCTGATGATTGTCAGCTAAATGCTTGATATTAATTTTTGTTTTGCCGCTAAGCGTTAATGGTAATGCTTTAGGTGACCAGCTATCACCTTGGTCTTGAGGTTCTTTTAATAAATGAATTTTCTGCTCTGCAACAACGTTTCTATCATTCCAGAATTTTTTACCCTCTACAGCTTCTTCTGTTTCCATCCCTTCATGAAGCCACTCGGCTACATCAGCGTACTGAAAAGGGTCTTCTGTTGTTTCCAATTTATAATAATAAGCTAAACATTCATTCCAGATATTGATCAATGTTTGTCCATCACCGTAAATTGACGGTATTCTTAACAAAATCTGCGTAAGATCTTCGCCCTGTTCGAGCAATGTAACTTCCAGCGGAGATTTTTGACTTTGGCTATTACAATCAAATTCACTTTCTATCAGTGTTTTCAACTGTTCTTCTGAACAAGACTTTGACTCAATTGACAGGCGTTCTATTTTTATTTCAACTGCGTCTTCTATATATTGCAACGGTATTATATGACCATCAGGACAACGTACTGAGGTACGTAGTAGTTCATGTTTATCGACAACATTTTTAATTGCAGAAATCAATAAGTCAGATGTTATGGCTGACGTTAATTCAAGTAATAAGTGACAATTAAATGCATCATCTAAATTACTACTTAGTGTCCATACTCGTGTCTGATAAGGGGAAACTCGAAATCCGTCTTTAATTATATTGTTCATTATTTCGCTACCAATTCAATCCGTCATTAATAAATTATCTCGTTTTTATAAAATAGGTCTCAAAAACGAAACTAAAAGAAATTCTTATTTTTTAATTATTTATTAGCTTTAATTAGGTACGACATCAATTTTAATAAGTGGCGAACTTCATTGTTAAATTAAATTTTTAACTAAACAAGTCGCTAAATTAGTGTCTATATCTTGAAGATCTAAAAAATACAGAATGGAACTATAGAAGGATGAGATCGAGTTTTCTTTTGGGTTTCATTACGAATATATTATTTTTATCTTAAATTCAGAGATCGACAACACGGAAATAATGATAACCCAACTAAATACAAATTCTAATGGGTATCGCTATTTCTCGTGATTTAACTGCTGAGTTTTAACTGCTGAATTTTAAACATGTACTTATACCCAAACTTCTCAGGTATGTTTTGCTTTAGGTCATGCCAACTAATATTCTGCGTTTACCTTTAAATGGTTTACGACCATGAACAGCTAGCATGTTATCAACTATCATCAAATCATTCTGTTGCCATGGAAAAACTACTTCGTTCTCTTTATAAATACCGCGAATTTCTTCAAGTACACTTTCTTCCAGTGAAGAACCGTCACCATAAAAAGCATGACGAGGCAGTTCTTCCTCAGCATAAATTAACTGTAAAGATTCCTTTATCTCTTGAGGTAAATTTGACACATGAAATAAATGTGCCTGATTAAACCATACATCTTCTTTGGTGACTGGATGCTGGGCAACGCCTTGACAATTTTGCCATGTACGTAATCTTTCACCATTATTTAACCATTCAATATTAATGTCTCTTTCCTTACATTGACTTTCAACATTTAACTTATCCGTTGTTTGAAAAACCTCTTCCCACGGAAGATCTAATTCTCCGTAGTTTCTGACATAACGCACACCCTTTTCAGCAAAACGTTTTCTTATTGCCGGATCAATTTGTTGAAATACTTTACGACTATCTCCTATATGCGTTGATCCACCTTGCTCTGCAGCGGTATGACTATAGAAATACAACGTTGATGGCCATGAAGTGGTATAAGCATTTTCGTTGTGCAATGCTATTTCCTGATCTGCCGGATACTCTGTTGACGTATAAACATTTCCACGAACACTAGATCTTGGTGTCGAGCGGTTAGTGTATTCCAACATCGGTTTATCCGAAATGCTTTGAATTAAGTTTTCAAAACCCTTTTCACCTTCGATTGAAAACCCCCTAAATAAAAGTGCACCATGTTGTAATAGTTCTGTTTCCAGTTGCACTTTATTTTTATTGATCCAATCACTTAGGCTAAGCGAACTATTTTCAGATTTATAGACTAATGGCAACGTATGACCATCGATTTGCCCTCTTGTAACCTCATTACTTGAAGCTACAGGTTTACGCCTGATATTACGAAGGCGTGAAATTCCGGCATTCGGTTGACTGTTTAACTGATTCATTGTTATCACCTTTGTATTTTATGATCTACGCTTAATTCGCTTTAAGCGACTTAAGCTTGTCTGTTTATTTACTTGTTGCTGGGCTATTTTCTTGGCTTTTGCTTCATCAGAAATAAGTGGCAAGTCTTGCAATAACTTATCTGGTGAATTGGCAACAGCCTCTAACAACGTTTTATAAGAATCGATAAGTCCATCGATTGTTGAACGGTCAAACAAATCTGTATTATATTGTAAGACCCCGGTTAAACCCTGTGGGGTTTCCTGCAAGCTCATGACTAAGTCAAATCTAGCAATTGGTATATCTAATTCCATAGGTTCAAAAGTAGTACCATCAAGCGATAACGGTACTGATGGTGCATTTTGTAATACAAACCAGGTTTGGAAAAATGGGGAATAACTGCTATTTCGTTCAGGCTTTATCGCATTAACCAATTGAGCTAAAGAAATATCCTGGTACCCATAAGCATCTAATGTTGTCTTGGCAACCTTTGCTAATAATTCATTAAAACGTATTCCTGTTTCAATATCAGAACGTATAACTAATGTATTAATAAACAGCCCGACAATTGATTCAAGTTCTGGTCTCGTTCTATTCGCAATTGGTGTACCTATTGCAAAATCTGTTTGCCCTGAATGTCTGTAGAGCAGAATTTCGAAAACCGACATTAGCGTCATAAACAAGGTCACATTTTCTTCTTTACTCAACTGACTCAACTTATCAGAAAGACTTTGTGGTAATAGAAAGTTAACAGCTTTACCGTTATACGTTTGTATTTCTGGTCTTGGTCTGTCGTATGGTAAAGACAATAAAGGCGCTACACCTGTTAATTTTTGCTGCCAATATTGCAATTGACGATCGCTTTCACCTGCATCTAAATACTCATTTTGCCAATTAACATAGTCGGCATGTTGCAAGGTTAACGCTGGTAAAGGCGAAAGTGCTTGCTGAGATTTTGCATGATATAGCGCGACTAAGTCATCAATTAAAATACCCATTGACCAACCGTCACTAATAATATGGTGCATTGCCATCATCAGCACATATTCTTCGTCGGCAATATGGAATAACTTGATCCGCAGTAATGAGTCTTTTGTAAGATCAAACGGTTGCCATGCCAACTCATCAATCTGCTGATTTAATTGTTTAGCTCTGTCATCACTGTTACTTTGCAAACTCTGACGAATATCCAAATATTCAAAATCTAGCGCGGGTTGCTCTCTGAAAAATACCCGTGGGCCGGCATCAGTGATAACAAATCGACTTCGCAACGCTTCATGACGCTGCACCAATTGTTCAATACTTAGCTTTAACCTGTCGATTTCAATATTACCAACAGCTTTCAATGCAGCTGCAACATTATTTAATATGCTGTGTTGAGACATTTGCTCAACAAACCATAAACGTTCCTGATTTTGTGATAACAACATGCCTTGATCGCCTCGTTCAATCGGCACTAGTGGTAATTGCATCACTATGGTATCGCTTTGACCAGCGATATATTTTGTCAAGGCATGAACCGTTTGACAGATCATAAACTCACGCAACGGCAATTCAACATTTAACCTTTCACGGATCCGAGACACTACCTGTGTTGCATGAAGTGAATGACCTCCAATATCAAAAAATCTATCATGAATACTGATCTGTTCACATTTCAATACGTCACAAAAAATACCAGCGATAATCTGTTCTTGCGGTGATGTAGGCGCAACAAATGTAAAGTCTGTATTGTCAAACAACAAGGCTCTTTGTGCTAAAACCTGACGATTTATTTTGCCATTATTCATTAAAGGTAAATCGTCTTCGTATACAAAGTGTACTGGCACCATATATTCAGGCAATAAAGCCATTAAGTGTGCCTTAATCTTGTCGGTTACATTATTTTCTGCATTGTCATGAAGCTTGACATAAGCGAACAGCAGCGCATCTTCTTCTAGCTGTTTGACAATTACGGCACACTCATAAACGTGCTCAAATGATTGTAAATTAATTTCAATTTCTTCAAGTTCTATTCGATGTCCTCTTACTTTCACCTGATTATCAAAACGGCCTAAGTATTCTAATTGACCATCAGGTAGCCACCGAACCTTGTCACCTGTTTTGTAAACTAATTGAGTTGAATAACCATCAATTGTTGCGGTAATAAACTTTCGCGCTGTCATTTCATCTTGGCCTATATATCCCTTAGCCAGTCCTTTACCCGCGATATATAATTCTCCTGCAACACCTATTGGTACTTGTTTAAAATCACGTCCCAAAACGAAACACTGACCATTGCTGATAGGTTGTCCAATCGGTACAGGTGCATTGTTAGCGCCTGACTCACAAAGCCAATAAGCACCATGAATACAAGCTTCCGTAGGACCATATAAGTTAATTAATTGCGCGTTTGAACGCTGATAAAAATCATTCACCATTTGACGAGACAATGCCTCACCACCACAACCTACATGAGTTAACGACGAGCATTGTTCTAATCCGCCTTCCAATAGAAAACGCAATAACGTAGGAACAACCTGAAGTACCGAAATATTTTCTTGTTTAATGGTTTTAAGTAAATATTGAGTATCTTTATGACCGTCAGGCTTAGCCAGATGCAATTGTCCCCCCTGTAAAAGAGGTGCATAAAATTCCCAAACTGATGCATCAAAACTACAAGATGTTTTTTGCAATAATCGACTTGATGCATCCATAGGAATGATTTCCTGCATCCAATGCATGTGATTACAAATAGCATCATGCGATATCATTACACCTTTTGGCTGCCCCGTTGTTCCTGAAGTATAAAGAACATAAGCCAAATTATTACTCGATTGCTTTACATCACCAAGGTTACTGGTTGGTTGCACTGATAACTGTTGTTTGAAAGAATTATCGTCAACATTAACTATTTTTCTTTCAATAGATTGCGTGGCTATCCTTTGACGCTCTATTTCAGAAAAACTGATACTTGACGCAGATATCAAGATAGCTGCGTTTGCATTATCAAGCATATAAGCTAGTCGGCTCGTTGGTAGTTGTGCATCCAGCGGAATATAAGCACCACCGGCTTTTAATACCGCCAAATAACTGATCACCATATCAAAAGAACGCTCTAAACAAATACCGACACAGCTATCAGTTCCAACACCTTGAGCTTTAAGGTAATGAGCCAGATTATTAGCGCTTTGGTTAAGCGCTTGATAGGTTGATGTTTCCCCTTCCATCGCCAAAGCAATTGCATCTGGATTATTTTCAGCCTGCATTTCAAACATTTGATGCAATAACTGTTCAGTATCATAATCTCGCGCTGTTGCATTCCATTGCTTTATTTGCAATGCGTCTTTATTAGACTGTGATGAAAAATCACCAATACATTCAGGACGTTTATCAATCAAGTCATTCAGCAGCTCATGGAAAAAGGCTGATAGTTTGAGGATAAATTGATCATCAAATAATGCTCGCTGGTAATTAAAAATAAATGTCACAGTTTGCTGCATTTCTACCGTCAACGTTAGCGGATAGCTGGTCTGCTCATTCACTTGCACATTATCAATGTGCAACTGTTGATTTAATTCACTTTCCAAATTGCCAAGCGGATAGTTTTCAAATACCAGTAAACTATCAAATAATGCTGTGCCTTGATCTACTTCAGCATATTGTTGAATATCCGCCAGTGACGCAAATTCATAGTTAGTTGCTGCCATGTTATTGGCTTGCAGTGTTTGTAGCCATTGAGCTATAGTTGATTTTTCATCAATTTTCACCCGCACAGGCAAGCTATTGATGAACATGCCCAGCATAGATTCAACACCCGGTAACTCACTCGGACGACCTGACGTAGTTAAACCATAAATGACATCATTCTGATCACTGTAACGCGCTAAAACTAAAGACCAGAGCCCTTGAATCAAAGTGCTTAACGTTACTTGATAAGACTGGGCAATAGCCTGTAAATTTCCCACTTTGTCATTATCTAGTGTTAATGAACAGGTATCATAACCTTGTCTTTCTTTATCAATACCTTTATCTAGCGTTTTAGGTAAAGCAGACACTGTAGAAAAACCAGCTAGTCGTTCTTGCCAGTATTTTTTGGCAGCCTGTTCATCTTGCGCGTATAACCAATGAATGTAATCACCATAAGAGGCCGACAAACGTATTTCATTTTCAACTCCATCAACCATAGATTGATAACATTGCAATGCTTCTTCAAGTAACTTAGATGTACTCCAACCATCGAGTATCAGATGATGACGACTCCAAACAAACACATGTTTATTGCCCGCCAGCTGGATCAATGTTAATCGCATTAATGGACTTTGACTAAAATCAAAACCATTTTGTCGATCCTGATCTTTAAATTCACTAAGCTGTGAAGATTGTTGCTCAGTACTTAAATGACACCAGTTTTGTGTATCTACATTTAATTTAACTGATTTCATTACCAGTTGTACCGGATCATGTGCTCCGCCAGAGATAATTGCAGTACGCAGTATTTCGTGACGTTCGACAACCGTTTGCCATGCTTGTTTAAACATATCTACGGCTAACGAACCGGTAAAATCACATGACATCTGATTTAAATAAATCTGTTCATTCGTTGAACTTAGCTCATACTTTTCAAGAAGTTCATGAAACAATATGCCATTTTGCAGCGGTGACAGTGGATACATATCTTGCAAATTACGCCACTGTTCAGGCGCGATTAAACTACGCATTTGGCTGGTAGACAGCAAATTATTTTTGAAATCAGTTGCACATGCGCCGCCATGCTCTGGTTTTAAACAATAAGCAATTAAACTTTGTAATGATTCTACATATTCATTAGCCAGATCAGTGATGGTATTTTCTTCATAGTGATGACTGCTATATAACCAACGAATTTCTAATTCGCCATTAATTATCAGCCCCTCTACTTCAATTAAAGGATCACGAGGCGATGCTGGGTGACGATTAAGTCCTGTAGATTCATCTGCCAGCTCTAAACCAATCTTGTTACCTAACACACCATCAAATTGTCCGAGATAATTAAACGCTACTTGTGCTGGCTTAACATTTAACAATTCATTTTTTCTAATATGTTTTAATAAACCGTAACTCAAGCCTTTATGCGGAATCTGATTAAGTTGGTCTTTGATTGATAATAAGCCTTCACCCCATTCATCACTGTCCCAACGTAATTGCACAGGAAACATAGTGGTAAACCAGCCCAAAGTTCTGCTTAAATCAATGTCAGAGTCTATCATTTCACGGCCATGCCCCTCTATGCTAATAACACAACGAGGATCACCAGAAAAGTTACTAATAACACGTGTTAATGCTGTTAATAATACATCGTTGATCTGACTTCTATAAGCTACATTCACTTCTTTTAATAAAGTATGTGTATCAGTTTCATTAAGTCTTACTTTAACTTCTCGCGCAGAACCTTCAAGATTCGGTCCGGTGTTCTTGTCAGTCGGCAAAGCAAGTATTTCCTGTGCCGCATTTTCTTGCCAATAAGGTAATGCATCGTTAACCGCTTTCGATTGACTGTAAAGCTCAAGCTGCTCAGCCCACGCTTTGAAAGAAGTTGTTTTCATAGGTAAAGTCGGAGGGGGATTTTTTGTCAATTTACCTGTTGCAAGTTGTTCAAAAGTACTGACAAAGTCTTCAAGTAAAATACGCCACGACATGCCATCAATAATCAAGTGGTGAAATATAAAAATGAGTCGGTCACTTTCAGTATTATCAATACTCAGGCGAACCACTTTCCAAAGAGGGCCATCTTTTAATGAAAGACTGCCTTGCAGTTTATTAATTTTCGCTTCAATGGCGACAGATATATTACCAAGCGCTTTAATTTCATCAAAGATATCATGCTGTTCAAACACATTAGCACCATTAAATTGCTGCTCAGATAATACTTTTTGTTGCCAACCTTCCTCACTTTGAACAAACTGACTTCGTAAGCCATCATGGTGAGCAACTAAATATTCAAGGGTTTCAACAATTAACGCTGATTGCACCTGTTTGCCTAATGTAAACAGTACCGATTGATTCCAATATGAGAATTCCTTATGCTCTCCGTCAAAGAACCAGCTCTGTATTGGTGTTAACATCACATCTCCTTCAACTGGAGCCTGACTAATTTGGCTAACAGATTCTTCTGTAACAAGCGCAAGTTTTACGATAGTTTTCATTTCAAAAAATTGCTGCATAGTGACCTTAAGACCACTTGCTTTCATTCGTGCTATTATTTGTATAGCAATAATAGAATCACCACCAAGGTCAAAGAAATTATCTGTTAACCCTACTTTTTCTACCGCTAATATGTTGCCCCATATCAATGCTATCGCTCGCTCTACTTCAGTTACTGGCGCTACATATTTATTAGTTACTTGTGTCGTTATTTTCAACTTAGCCAGCGCTTTTCTGTCTAACTTACCGTTACTGGTAACGGGTAATTCATCCAGTAAAATAAAAGCCGATGGAACCATATACTCAGGCAAGTTTGTTTTAACGATATCTCGTAGCGATTCTATAAGCACTGTTTCGTCTACATTGTTGGTATTTTCGTCATTCGCAACAATATAGGCAACCAAACGTTTTACTCCCGGATGCTCTTCCCGAACGTCTACTGAGCAATATTTAAGCACTTTAATATTAAGTTCTTTGCCTGCAAGCTCAGTGCAAGCAAGAAGTGTACTTTCAATTTCACCAAGCTCAATACGTTGGCCCCGGATTTTAATCTGCCCGTCTAAACGAGATAAATACTCGATATTTCCGTTGGGTAACCAACGGGCAAGGTCACCGGTTTTGTATAATTTTCTTGAAGGAGATTTATTTGAAGGAAGCCTGTTTGAAGCTATATTATCAAACGGATTTTCAATAAATTTTTCGTCTGTTAAATCAGGGTTATTTAGATAACCACGAGCTAACCCAACACCACCAATATGCAACTCACCAAACACACCTACAGGCAAAGGATTAAGCTTGGAATCTAAAACATATAACTGAATATTATCAATAGGCTTTCCGATAGGAACTATGCCTAAGTTAGATTTTTTATTACAATTCCAATACGATACATCTATTGCCGCTTCGGTTGGACCATAAAGGTTAATGAGTGCGGCCTGAGAGCCAGAGTCAAAAAATCGTTTTTGTAATTCATAAGGTAAAGCTTCTCCACTACTAAAAACCTGTTTGACTTCCTTGCAACTTTCCCAGTTCGCACCGCTAAGCATTATGCTTAACATTGAAGGCACAAAATGAAGTGTGGTGACTTTGCTTGAACGGATCAAATCTACTAGATATTCAGGATTTTTATGACCTCCTGGTTTCGCAAGTACCATTTTGGCACCTGTCATCAGCGGCCATAAAAATTCCCATACCGATACATCAAAGTTGTAAGGTGTTTTTTGTAAAACACAATCAGCTTCATCAATAGGGTAAGCACTTTGCATCCAGTTAATACGATTAACTAATGCCGCATGCTCTACCATTACACCCTTGGGTTGGCCTGTCGACCCCGAAGTATAAATAACATAAGCTAGATTGGATTGATTCACATCACTCAGATCCACAGGGTTTGCTATTTCTTGCTGATCTATACGCTGCAGTATCTCTGGTGAATCAAGACACAATAGAGTTTGATGCTCTACAGGGAGACGGTCAGCTAAATGTAACTGAGATAATATAATATCAACCTTCGAGTCATTCAAAATATAATTTAAGCGATTTGACGGGTTTTCAGGATCCATTGGCATATAAGCCGCGCCGGCTTTTAATATGCCAAAAATACTTATCACCATCTCTGTAGAACGTTCCATGCATAAACCGACAATCATGTCGCTTTTCACACCTTCTGAGAGCAGTAATCTGGCCAGTTGATTTGAACGATCATTTAATTCACGATAAGACAGAACTTCACCTTCATATTCTGTCGCAATCGCATCCGGTGAAATTTCAACCTGAGCTTCAATAAGTTGATGGATACATTTATTACTGGGTGAACCCACATCAGTGTCATTCCATTTATTTAACAGCTGATTTTTATCTTCCATTTTAAGTAGCGATAAATCACCGACAGTTAACTCTTTACCTGTAGTTATCTGTTCAATTAATAAATGAATATGTTTGATAAAAGCTTGTACAGAACCTGAGCTATAACGTTCTGATTGGTATCTGAATTTAAACGCCAGCTGGTCGCCCGGCTCAACCACTAATTGCAGACCGTAATTGGTTTTTTCCATCGCTTCGACGTTTTCAATCTGCAAGTCAGATGATGCAGCCAGCTGCTTCAGTGCCGCATCAACAGGATAATTTTCAAAAACGATTAAACTGTCAAATAAGCTTTCACCGTTTGCAATACCGGTATTTTTTTGGATGACATGAAGTGGCAAGAATGCATTTTCTTCCCGGTACACTTGATTCTTATGCAGAGTTTTAAGCCAATCTTTAATGGGTTGCTCGCTGTCAACGTCAACTCGTACAGGTAAGGTATTAATAAATAGGCCGATCATTGAATCAACATCAATTAAATCTGCTGGTCGTCCCGAAACTGTTGTGCCAAACAATACACTATCGTTACCACTGTATTGTTGTAAAATATAAGCCCAAATACCTTGAACAATTGCATTTAGCGTTGTTGATGACTCTTTTGCATATTTGTTTAATCGTTTTGTTGTTGCTTCATCAATTGAAAAATCAATTTCTTTCAATCCGGTTTCTGTCTGCTCGTTCGCCATATTTTCGATAGCAAGTACAGTTCTTGACTCAATACCCTGCAAGGATTGCTGCCAGTAATATATCGCGCTATCTTCGTCTTGCAAACTCAGCCATTCAATATAATTTTCATAAGAAACTGGTGCAGCCAGTGTTAAGGTTTTACCTTCTAAACTCGCCTGATAGCAACTCATAACTTCACTGAAAATAAGAGGTAAACACCAACCATCAAGCAATACATGATGGTGCGACCACAATAGTTGATAGTTTTCGTCGCTATTACGCCAAAATGTAAAGCGCATTAAAGGAGATTGAGCGAACGAAAAGCCTTGCTTGCGGTCATTTTCAATGAAATGTTTAATTTCACTTTGCTGTTCATCAGCACTTAACTGACGAAAATCAATTTGCTGCCAATTTAGTTCATAGTCGGATACAACTAACTGATGCATGATTTCATTGTCAACATCTGGTAGCGCGGTACGTAAAGCTTCGTGCCGGTTTATTACGGCTTCCCATGCAGATTTAAACAATTTAGTGTCTAATTTCCCTTTCAGTGTAAGAGATACCTGTGTGGTATAGGCTTGTGGATCTAATAAGCTATGAAATACCATACCTTGCTGAGTAGGAGTTGCCGGATAAACATTACTTAATGACGGATATGCTTTTTGCCATAATGCCAAAGTATCACTGGTCACTTTTGCTAAAGGAAAATCCGAAGGCGTATAAATTTTTTCTGATTGTGCTAAACAATGAATAATAACTTTTTGCAGATTTTCGCTTAAACTCTGATAAAGATTGTCAATCGTATCCGATGAAAATTGCTGTTGACTATAATCAAGCTTTATTGTTAGTTTGGAGTCAATGACTAAGCAATTAAAACCTAGTTGATGACTTCTTGGTCTTAACGGACTTTCAGCAAGTCCAACGCTATTGTTGATAAGGTTAAAGTCTAAGTCCTCATCTGTCGATTGGGATATCTGTCCAAGGTAATTAAACAAAATCTCTGGTGTATTTGACCTTTGATTAACCTCTGAAAGATTATTAATTTCAGAAAAATTGTTAAGCTCAGGACTTTTGCGTAAGTATTTTAAAATACCGTAACCAATACCTTTATTAGGAATTGCACGAAATTTTTCTTTGACTGTTTTAATAATACTGCCAACATCAAATAACTCTGATGAGTTTAATACCAGTGGATACAGGCTAGTAAACCAACCTAATGTTTCGCTGATATCCAGCTCATCAAACAGTAATTCTCTACCATGACCTTCAATGTGTAATTTTAACTGAGTTTCACTCTCAGACTGACCTTTCCATTGACCAAAAGTCATAAAAAGAGCAACTAGCAATAATTCATTAATTTGTGTGCTGTAGGCATTATTACAGTTTTTTAATAAAGCCGTACTATCAGCTTCGGTCAATTCGATAACGGCAGTTTCTGTTGTTTCAGTGCTATAAGTGCTATCCGATCCCTTCAGCTCATCAACAGGCAATGGCGTTACGACACTATTTTCAATCTCCTGCCAATAATTCAGTTCTTTCACCAAATTATCACTTTGACTATAATATTGTAAGGCACTCGACCATTGTTGGAATGAAGACGTTTTAGGCGCTAAAGAAATTTTCTGCCCAGCTAGTAATTGTTTATAACCTTGATTGATATCTTTTAATAAAATGCGCCAGGAAATACCATCAACAACTAAGTGATGCATAACCAGCAATAAACGACTGGCATTGTCAGCACAATTAAAATAAACAGCTTTGAAAATATTGCCATCATTCAAACTAATGCTTTTCTGCGTTTGTAATGTCACTGCTTCAATGATGCCAGAAATGTCACTAGGGTCTTCATTCGACAGATTCACAACACTCAGTGTTTTATGAACACAATCACTGTCTGCAATGAAATGTGACTGCCAACTCCCTGCTTCCTGGTAGAACCTAAGATTTAACGCATCATGTCGTTGATACAGCGCCCTTATGATCTGGTCTAACTGAACGTTATCAAGTCCATCAGGAACTGAAACACTTATATGTTGAATAAAATAATTAAGATCCGTTTGGTCGCCGTTTAGGAAATAATCCTGAATTGGTAACAATTCCATGTTACCGGTAACTGTGTCCTGAAGCGCTTCAACGATTGCTTTTGTTCCGACAACCTTAGCGAGCTGGTTTATGGTCTGATGCTCAAAAAGCTGTCTTTGGGTAAAACTAAGTCCTTGTTTATTGGCCTGTGCAACAACTTGAATAGACAAAATAGAATCACCGCCAATTTCAAAGAAATTATCAAAAATCCCAACCCGTTCAAGACGAATAACCGACTGCCAAATTTCACAAAGTTTTGACTCTATTTCAGTGCTTGGCTCAGTGTATTCATCGGTTATAATTTCGTTTAGTTCACTTTGAAAATGCTGCGCTATATTCTTACGGGCTATTTTCAAATTTCTTGTTAATAAGCCATTCTCAGTTGAAAATCTAACATCTGTAAAGACCCATTTAGCAAGACTTATATGAGAAAATTCTTTCTGTAACAATCCATTGAGGTGCTGTTCAAGTTCAACAACATCTATTTTTTCTAAAGGTAAATGTACTTGCACAACAGCCATTAATCCGCTGGTATCTTTATAAGGAAACAAGACACAATGTTGGATCAGAGAGTGTTCTTCTAAGTGTTTTTCTATAGGTTCAGGTTGGATCTTCTTACCATCACCCGTGATAATTGTTGCTTTTTTTCGTCCGATCAAAAAAAGATGCCCAGCTTCGTCAAGATACCCCAAGTCACCAGTATATATTTTATTCCCTTCTATACGGGTATCGTTTTCTTCCTGCTGATAATCAAAGAAACGACTAGTCAAAGGCCGTTCTTTAATAACGATCACTTCCCCATCTTCTACGATCTCTATTGTAGTATTAGGTAACGGTTTTCCTGTTGACCCAATCACATTACTATTTGGCGTATTAACACAAACAACGCCACTTTCCGTTAAACCATAAACTTCAAACAAAGGTATATTTTTACTTTTATATAATTCTAATGTTGGCAAACCAATTTTAGCCATACCCGTGATCATAAAACGAATATTCCCGCCAAATATTTGCTTTATTGCCGCCCCCTCCAGTTGACCATATTGAGCTGCGATTGATTCATAAAGAATCGGTGGAGCAACCAAAATTGTCGGTTTTAAACGAGGTAATCCAGCAAATATTTGCTCTTGTGGCACAACATACATAGATGCACCAACAAATAAAGCCGCATAGTAAAATAACCTTTGCTGAAAATTCGAAAACGGCATAAAAACATAAACCGAATCAGCAGCCGTAATATTAAACGCGTCCACTAAGGATTCAATTTGTAGTTCAACCCCATTTCGATCAATAACCATTCCTTTAAATGTACCGCCCGTACCTGAAGAAAAAACAAAGCTATGATCATCACTATTGTCAATATACCTTGTTTTCTCACACGGCTTTATTTTAACTTCTCGATGGTTAGATCCAATAATAAGTACATTACTGTGCTCTTCACCGTTAAGTTGATTCCAACGTTCAGGTGCAAGTAAAAGTACATCCAACTCATACTCAGCTATAAATTGTTCAACATCATTAATTTGATGATTTTCTTGAAATATAACGGAAACTGCGCCAATTTCAATTAACGCAATATCTGCCATTAGCCATTCATAACAATTGTTTGCAGCAACGCCAACTCGACTACCTGAATTAACACCAATAGCCTTCAAATAATTAACATATAGATTTACATCATCACTTAATTTAGAAAACTTGTATCGTTTATCAACTTCTTTTTCGTAGAAACTTATTATTGATTCGCCGAATGTTGATAACTTTTTCAACATATTAACCAACTTGTACATACGTCTAATTTCCTTGCTTAATAATTACAATCTATTTGTTTATACTCTTTGAATACGGGAGCAAAAAGATACTCTCGATTTTTGCTTTGAGTTAAGGTGAATATACTGAATATCTATGCTGTTTTTTGTGCATAGTAGTGTTTAGCAGTTCCTTCATACATGCCATAAAATAATCGACAAGTATGATGAACAGTTTCTAGTGCTTCTGCTTGCATTTCTGCACTAATACAAAGATCTACTACCAGTTCAATACCCTGACGAACATGACCAACATCTTCTTTTTGATGTACTGAGAAAAACAAAAGATCCTTTTCCTCAATACCGTAAAACTTACCTAATATTGAATGCCTCGCCTCGCCAGCTCGTTCTTCAAGGTTTTGACCTTCACTTGCGATCAATACTGCGGCTGCGCCAATGTGATAACGGGAAGGACTTTTTACAGCTTCCATCCGAAAATCAATTAATTCTTTAGTTTCAGCGCGTGCAACAGCTTGATCACGCTCTTCATCAGTAATACCAATAGCACGTATAAAGTCCTGCATTAATTCCACATGATTTTTGGTGTTTGAAAGTCGTCCCGTTTCTTCTTCGTACATATTGTGAAGAAGACGACGCTTGTGCTTAGGCATAGGACAATGGAAGAAGATATTTTCAATATACTCAAGAAAGTTCTTGGTTAACTGATATCCTTGCAATGTGATATCGGTCAATAATGGCCAATTTTCTTGCTCTTTCATCAGCTCTGCCAATATAGGATGATCTACTGTCAGGTGACTATTCAACGCTTCACGTAATTTAATTTTAAACTCTTCTTTTGATAACATTTTTACTTATTCCTTAACTGTTTTTGGGGCAAATGTTGCAAACTTTTCTTTTAGATCTACCGCGGTTTGATACATGTAAATACCTGAAAATACCTCTTCGTCTACACGAGCGTAATCGGGTAATCGACCATATTGGCGAAAACCGCAATGCAACCATACTTTCTCAGATCGTGTGTTTTCCCGAACGTCAAGAATTATTATGTCCTTGCCCAACTTAATACATCGTTCAGCTATTCGATACAACGAGTGATTAAGGAGTTCGGTTCCTCGTGATGACGGGTGAATAATCCCCCTTGTCAACTCAACAATATGCTTACAGTTCGGCAATTGCTTTTCATTGAGGATCACCATTCCTATAACCCTTTTGTTTTCACTTGTTGCTAGCAACACATGCTTTTTCTTAAGACGAATATCTTCGTCAAGTTCGTCAATAATTTTTAATCCGGTCTCATCATCGAGCACCTCCGGAAATCCAATGATTGTGTCGTCCTCTAATACTGAGTTCATTAAATTCAATATTTCTATTTTTACTTCTTCCGATAGCATGTCAGGCCAATTTAAGGTCTGAAGCTTTTTTATTTTTGACATAGAAACCCTATCTTAAAATATTATTAATCATCTGTTTTACCAAGCAAAAGTGAAGAAATAGTATCTTCACCTTTACCGATAACTACACGCGTATCATCAATTGAAAATTTATCGTGTAAATCAAGGCTAACTGAAGTGGCTTCATATAAAATATGACGTAAACCAAAGGATGTACGGCAAATAATTTCGCAGTTTTCATTCATGGTTTTATAGATATTATCTAAGATGAGAGATTTTGGTTTTGCTAATAATGCAATGATAATGACGTCATATTCTGATACATCGTAATTTCCATTCGGCTGATGCATCAGATTTATTTGGTCTGACAAATCAAGTTGGTTTATCAATTTAGTTGAGAAATCAATTGATTTACTGCAAATATCGATGCCATCAACTGGTACTTGTAAATAGTGATTTAACCAGATGGCGCTAATTGGTACAGGCCCTGAACCAATGAAAAGTGCCTTTTTAATATTCTTGCCTTTAAGCATAGAAGTTTCACGACACAGCAAACGTTCAAAACGTTTATTCAATATATATTGCTGATAACAAAAAGCTTTTCCGCTATTTAAATCAGTAACAAACTGATTCTCTAAAGCTGTTTCCCAAGCACAATAAGCATTATGTATTAGTTTTTTTTCGACTAAATCAATATTTTTATAATAGTTTGATTCATCTACTTCTGTTGCTTGAAATATTTTATGTTCTAAGTGATTTACTAATCGATTTAAAACATCAAAGTTAAGTTCAGGATCTTCAGTCAAGTTAGTGTTCGACCTGAGAAACTGCGTCGCTTTATTAATGCCAACATGAAAACCCTCAGTACACTGTAGAATATTATTTAATCCATTCATTAAAAGATTTACCTTTTTTTATTTAATAACTTACGTTCGTTGAATCAGTAGACAAAAACTTCCGGAGTGATCCATTTTTTAACGTGGATCAAATGTGGAATCTGATCACAATTTATATCTCCCTAAACATAAAGTAGTTTTTAAATTATTATTTCTAGCTTATTATTTTGTTTTGTCATTAAAAAAGGGAGGACTTATAAAGGGATATGGTTATTCATCAAAAAAATTAACAATACCAAAAAGACGCGCTGGTTTGGTGTTCAGCACAATTTATAGATGTGGATATGCAGGAACACTCGACTTAATATTTTAACTAACATTTTTCTTCTGAGACTTTTAACTGTCTAATAACAAAAATATTATTTTTTACTTATGTTTTTCTCCCAGCATTTACAAGTTCCACCTTCATTTGTAATATCCTTCACATATAAATTATTGATGGAAAATAGGAATTGAAACTTGGATATTGTTAACAAGCTCAATCAAAAAAAAACAAATAGTAATCGAAATCAGTGGATCGTAGCAGGGGGCTTATTATTTTTCATATCCCTATATTTTACTTTCTTTAGCGGTCCTTCGTTACCGACTATTGCAAAAGATGATATATACTTAGGTATTGTTAAATACGGCAATATCGTTATTGACGTCAATGCTCCAGGTACACTCATTCCGATTGAAAACCATTGGATTTCCTCATTGGTATCCGGTCATGTAGATCAAAGATTGCAGCAACCCGGTGATATTTTGGAAAAAGACACCGTAATAATGGTATTGAGTAATCCAAAACTAGAACAACAGTTAGAAGATGCCGAGCTAAAACTTCAGATGGGAGTTTTAAATTACAATATCCTTAAGGAAAACCTTAAACTTGAACGTTTAAAAACTGATTTAGCAATAGCTGATGCTGAGTCTGATTTCAAACAAACTCAAATTTTATATCAGGCTCAACGTAGTCTCGAAAATAAAAATATTGTTTCAAAAATACTAGTTGCACAAACCCGCATTAAACTTGAACAAACAGAAATAAAACTAAAACTGCAGAAGGCTATTTACAGCGGCTTACCCGCGCTGAACGTGTCAAAAATTAATGTAGAAGATATAAAATTACAACAGTTGAAACGAATCAAACTTCATTTTCAAGAACTAGTTAATGCCTTGAACATAAGAACCTCTTCGGCCGGCGTACTACAGGATATTGTGGTTCAAGTAGGACAATTAGTTACTGAAGGAACACTAATAGCTAGAACAGCAAAACATAATGATTTAAAAGCACAATTGAGAGTTCAAGAATCACAGGTTAAAGACATTAAAATTGGTCAAAATGTTAAGATTGATACACGCAATGGCATCATTCAGGGCAAGGTTGCACGCATTGACCCCTCTGTTCAAAATAGCACCGTAAACATAGATGTAACTTTAATTGGTCTTCTACCCGAAGGGGTACGAACTGACTTAAGAATTGATGGCACGATAGAAATAGGTAACATTCAAAATATTCACTATATCAGCAAACCCACAAACGTATCACCGAATAACACTGTGTCTATTTTTAAAATATCTGAAGATGATTTTGCTGAAAAAATATCAGTTAAATTCGGCCGGGCTTCTGCTTCTTATATCGAAGTCATCAGTGGATTGTCTACCGATGATCAAATCATTTTATCTGACATATCTGAGTGGGAAGCTATTGATAAACTGAGAATTAACTAGCTTAAATAGTCATTAAAATTTGAACAGGAAGCGATATTATGAAAAATACAGTACTTATGAAGTTGGTTAATATAGATAAAATATTTCATATTGATCGAATAGAAACACATGCATTATCCAATATCAACCTTGAGATAAATAAAGGTGACTATATTTCGATTACCGGTCCATCTGGTTGCGGGAAGTCTACCCTGCTTTCAATGCTTGGTTTATTAGATACCCCTTCAAACGGAGAATTTTGGTTAAATGGTATTGATGTTAGTCAATTTGGATTATCGTCATTGGCGAAAATTCGAAATCAAGAAATAGGATTTATATTCCAGGACTTTAATCTGATTGGAGATTTAACCGTATTCGAAAATATAGAACTACCTTTAACCTATCGTGGGATCAAAAAATCTATTCGAAAGGAAATGGTAGAAAAATGGGCTGAGCGTGTTGGTATGTCTTCAAAACTTCAGCATAATCCATCTCAATTATCGGGCGGACAACAACAACGGGCAGCTATTGCAAGAGCATTAGTGGGTGAGCCTTCAGTTTTATTAGCCGATGAACCAACAGGAAATTTAGACTCGAAAAATGGCGTGATTGTAATGCAGTTATTGAAAGATCTCAATGATGAAGGTGTTACAATTTGTATGGTAACGCACGATAAAGAGCATGCTAATGCCACCAAAACAATGCTCACCTTGCTAGATGGTAAAATTGTTGATTTAGACACGAGCAATTTATTGTCGGCTGAGGTCGCATAATATGGAAAAGCTACTCATTGATATTGGTTATGCTTATAGACGCATGCTAGCTCAAAAATGGTCAACATTAACGATCATTCTCACTATTGCCATAGGGATAGGTTCTAACACTGCAATATTTTCTATCGTTAATGGCGTACTGCTTAAAGATTTACCTTTTGAAAAAGGTGAAGACCTCATTGTAATAAAGCAATCAATTATGGCAGCGCCTGACAAAGAAAATATTTTTTTTTCGGTACCTGAAATAAATGACTATCGAGATCAATCAGAGACGTTAGCGCAACTATCTGAATATCATTCGATGAAATTCACAATGCACGAAAATGGTGAGCCTACGCAGATTAATGCTGGTGTTGTTTCAGCTAACTACTTTAACCTTTTGGGGATTAATCCTATATTAGGTCGTTCTCTCCAACTTGCTGATGACGAATTAGGCTCAGAGCCTATCATCATATTATCATATCAATTTTGGCAACGAAAATTTAATAGCGACATTAATGTTATTAATCGAACGGTTGAGATGAACGATAAAATTCACCGCATCATAGGTGTTATGCCTGCTTTTCCAGAATATCCCAGAGTAAATGATATTTACATTCCAGTGTCTGTTTGCCCGACCCGATCAAGCGAAAATGTTATCCATAATAGGAACAAACGTATGATGCATGTCTTTGGTAAAGTAAAGGATAATGTATCAATTAATCAAGCACGCACAGAATTAAAAACAATAGCAAACCGTATACACAAAGCTAACCCTGCATATTATCCTGAAAATTATGGATTTATCATTCTAGCCGACAAACTTATAGAAGTATTGACAAAAGATATTAAACCTTCACTTTATATAATGATGTCAATTACCTTTCTGGTTCTGTTAATTTCCTGCTCTAATGTCACAAATCTTATATTGGCCCAGCAAAGTGTCAGACAAAAAGAACTCGCAGTACGTGAAGCCGTTGGCGCAACAAAAGAACGTCTTATTCGTCAACTACTAACAGAAAGTATTCTGCTATTTCTCATCGGCGGAGTTTTAGGTCTATTTATAGCGATAATTAGTTTTGATGCACTAATAAGCTACTCAGCGACATTAACCACAAGAGCCTCAGACATATCGCTTGATTCAACGGTACTGTTATTTACTTTTGCTATATCTGTTATTGGCGGCATTATCAGTGGGTTACTCCCTGCGCTTTCAAAAAAGAAGCTGGCAATAGTCATGAAAGAAAGCGGCCATCACGCAAGTGGAAGTGGCAAAAGCAATTTAATTCGTGCCTGTCTTATTGTTACCCAATTTATAATTTCTTTTATTTTATTGTATTCAGCAATTTTAATGCTTAAAAGCTTAAATAATATTAAAAATGTTGATCCAGGTTTCAACTCTAAAAATGTTTCTATTATGCAAATAGAACTAAACTGGGCCAAATATTCTAAAGGTGATCAAATCAATAGCTTTGCAAATCAATTATTAATAAACGCAAATAATTTACCTTTTGTGAGTTATTCGTCTATTTCAAGCACCTATCCAATGAGTGCAAACGGGATCAAAAAAGCTAAGTTATTACTGAACGATAGAGCTACGCTTGAACAGGACAACCTTCCTGTTGTTGATTATCGAGCTGTAGATCAGCACTATTTCAATTTGTTAGACATTACTTTATTAAAAGGTAGAATGTTTTCAAAAAATGATGATGCATTATCTTCTCCCGTAGCGGTTATCAATAGATCAATGGCTGAGTCTCTCTGGGCTGATAGTGAACCAATGCAAATAAAATTATCATTAGATGATGGTGAGTCGTGGCATACTATTGTTGGCATTGTCGACAATGTAAAGCAGCATGGTTTAGATAAAGTTACTCCGCATGCTGTCTACTTACCTTATGCACAAGTGCCTAATAATACTATTCAATTATTGATTAAAAAGCAGGGAAAACCGAAAGCGATAGCAAAAACACTGCGTGAAATAGTCTATAAAATAGATTCAAAGCAACCTGTTACAAGCATAAAGTCTATGCAGGCTATTTTAGAATCTAATAGTGCATCTCCTCGCCTGATTACCTTTTTACTGTCTATATTTGGTGGCTTCGCCATTATTTTAACAATATCAGGCATTGCCGGAATTATTGCTTACTCTGCACAGCAAAGACAAGTAGAGCTAGGAATTCGATCTTCCATTGGTGCTGAACCAAAAAACCTTATTTGGCTCGTCATCAAACAAGGTTTAATTATGAGTAGTATTGGAATCGTATTAGGCATTATTTGTACCATTTATGTTTCTAGGCTTATGGAAGGTATTGTATTCGGGGTTGATGTTATTAGTATTGGGGGTTTTGTTCTCACTATATTCGTATTGTTTGCAATCGCGTTAATTGCCAGTATTGTTCCTGCGTTTAAAATATCTTACTTAACGCCGTCAGCATTGCTTCGAAAATGATCATTTTTGGCTGAATCACATCAATTCCATAAATAGTGGAATTGATGTAAGTAAGCTAACTTAAAGTTAGCAGAATTAATATCCGAGAGAAAACTTTAGGACCCTGTAACAGATTTTTGTAACTGTCAGTTTTAGATAAAGTCCTTTAAACGGTCTTCGAATTCAATCATAAATCGATTCAAGGCCGTTTTCCAGTTTCTTATCGGCATCGTCCATTTCTTGGATGCTGCATCTATCGCAAGATAAACTACTTTCCTCGCTGAATCATCAGACGGAAATTACTTACGTTTCTTAATCGCTTTTCGAATAACACTGTTTAGTGATTCTATTGCATTCGTCGTGTAGATGGCTTTGCGAATTTCTTGAGGGTATTTGAATAGTGTATTTAAGTTCGTCCAATGTGCTCGCCAAGAACGGCTGATTTGTGGGTATTTATCATCCCAACGTGAGCAGAAATTATCGAGTTCAAGTAGTGCTCTTCTGTCACTGATTGATATATGCGCTTTAAATCAGCGGTCACCGCTTTGTAATCTTTCCAGTTTCATTAAACCATTATAGTGATCGCGATGCATAATAATATGCACCTGTCACGGTGCTTACCTATTTCGTTAATATTAAAATCGTGAGCACTTTCGTTATTTTGTTTAACTCAGTATTGTTTTATTCCTTAAGATCCAACCTATGAGTATTTGGTTATCAAAAAATAGCGTTCATCACTTTTATTCTCTGATAATAATATATATAGATCATATATTTTATTTATGATAACTTATAAAAATAACAATAAAATAACAATAAAATAACCATGAAATAACAATGAATATATCTAATTTTTATGAATTAATAAGCGAAATAGGGCAAGCTGAGAATAATGATGAGTTGAAAGCTATCTGTTTGAAATTTTGTGAATTAACTAAAACAAGTTTCTATTTATTAGGTGTTATCTCTAAACATTCACTTTATGCACCCAAAATAAGTATTATGAGCAATTATCCGCAAAGCTGGCTGGATTATTATTTAGAACTTAATAAGCAAAGAATAGATCCTGTTGTCTCCTACATGTTGACAAAAAACAGACCTATTCTTTGGGAGGAACTTTTATCATTAGATCAATTTAACACCGCTGAAATTCAAGTATTTATGCAACAAGCGAGAGAGCATGGTTTAATCAATGGGTTAAGTGTTCCTTTACGTTCAGTATCCGGTGAAATTGCAGTATTTAGCATTGTAACTGATATTTCGCATGAAGAAGGAAGAAAAATTTTAGATGACGCTCTACTCTTTTCCCATACCTTTTCCACACACTTATTTGAGCAATACGTAGCAATTCAAGCCAAAATAGAACACATTAAAAATAGAAAAAAACTGACTAAGCGTGAAACTCAATGTATGCTTTGGGCTTGTGAAGGAAAAACGTCTTGGGAAATATCTCAGATTATTAATATTACGGAAAGAACCATTATATTCCATTTAAATAACTCGGTTAAAAAACTTGGCGCTTCAAATCGTCAACATGCGGTTGCTAAAATCATAAAGAACGGCTTAATTCAACCAGAGATATAATTTATTTAATCACTACTGTGTTCTACTGAACTATTCCTTTTATTAGAGTTTACCTTTGTATCTAGTCATTTTTCTATTGAGCTTTATAATTCCATCATTGTGCAATATGTCCAAGTAACAAACGAAATTAACACTTAAAATATTTACGTATACCTTAAGCGTATAGGGAATGGAACCTAGCTGCGCTCAATATTCCATGGTAACAGTGGTTCAAGATTTTTTGGTCTGAAGTGGTCAAGTAATATTGACCACAGTTTTGTAGCTTGACTCATATCTTCTTTCTGAGTCATTTGGGCTTAACCCGCCGTTATACCTATGTGGTCTCATCTGGTTATAATAATCCATGATGTATATAATGATCGCTTGCTTAGCCTCATTAAAATTCTTATATCCTATCAAAGGTATCCATCCCGTTTTCAAACTTCTGAAATATCGCTCCATTGGTGCATTATCCCAACAATTTCCACGGCGACTCATGCTTTATGTGATTTGATAACGCCACAGTCGTGCATAAACTTTCGGCTGGTGTAATGCGCTCCTTGGCCTGAGTGAAATATGACACCTTTGGGTTTGCCTATGCTTTCATATTCCATTATTAATGCTTGCATCGTTAACTCACTAAATCTAACTCATTCATTAAGCTTCCTGCCCGATAACGACTTAATGGATAATCTTCATTAGTCACCATGTCAACAATACTTCTAGCACCCGCAGAGCCACCACTAAGTCTATGAAAGCCTTTAACATCAGCCCTTAATTTAATTTCTGAGGAGCTTAAATTATTATCCCAGCTTACCCAATATCAATAACTGCTGTGATGTACTTCAAATACATCGTATAACTTACTAATAGAGTATGGTTTTTATTGCTCTGATTGAGTTTCTCAATTAGTAATAATTGTTTGGGGAATCTGACATCAACAGAGCGATAGCCTTTTTAAAATATCCTTTTCTAATTCAATACGTTCAATCTTTTTTCAAGTTCACGTATTTTCAATTGATCAGGGGTAATCGGAGTCGCTTTAGGTTGTTTACCTTTTCGCTTTTCTTTTAACTGTTTAACCCATTTGCTAACGGTGGAAAAACCAGCACCCTTCGCTTTCGCTGAATCTTCATGGGTATAACCATTATCAACAACTAATTGAACTGTTTCTAACCGAAATTCAGGACTAAAATTGGGACTTTTTTCTTTGTAATTTGTATTACTTAACGTTTGATAAGATGCATTATAACACCTCTAAATAGGTGGCCAAATTGACTATGCTATTTCACTTAATTTCGAATTTTTTGAAGGCTCGGTAATTTTCTATTTGGACGTTTCGAATATACATTTAAAATCCATCTCGTAGTTGTTTTTTTGCGTGATTAATAAGTTAATCGACAAATACCCTAACAAAAAAATTCCTTTGGAGCATTATAGATGGTAGGAAAGCCACTTAAGTACTATATAACCTTTATTAACACGGTCATGGAAAGTACAATAAACTTAAAAGCCGTTTGCTGTTCCTAAAGAAGACCTTAATCTTTTCAACCAGTAACGTCACGATGCGCTCAAAAGTGGCATTTTAAATAATACAAAAAGATAACTAAGTCCTTCCCATCAGAACACTCTTAACAACGATTCTTAGCTACTTCCTCGAACATTGATATCTAACGTGCATTATTTATGCTTAAGTACATTTATTTAATGGTTTGGTGGTTATTTGGTTGGAAGTCGCGGGATTGAATGGCATATCAGATTAAAGATATATATTGTACCGGACTTCAATACAAATATGAGGTCAATGTCAGGAAAACAATAATCGAGTTCACTAACAATCCCAGGAATAATTAGCAAGCAAACGAAAAAAGGCTGATTCATCATGAATCAGCCTTTAAATATCTATTTGTATAAGTTTAGTGGTGCGGTTGGGGGGACTTGAACCCCCACGACCTAAGTCACCAGCCCCTCAAGCTGGCGCGTCTACCAATTCCGCCACAACCGCGCAATACTAAATTTATACTATCTTTTCTTATCAGTTAACTTACTAATATTGAGGATAATTAGCTTTATTAACTTTTTGAGAATAAAAAATCTCAACCTAGCGTGCCTACCAATTAGGCCATTTCTAATTTTAAAGTTTTATTGTGGTATGTCGCTGTCACTCGATTTTTTTGATGCTGTAGGTACATCTGTATTTTCTACAGATCTACTTGGCTCTATACTTTCACTAGGTATTGAATCATCACCTGGGATAGTTTGCTCAACAGGAGAATTTAAGTTGTTCCACTCATCGGTAGATTTAATTCTGTTTGCTGTTAAGTTACCTAACACTAAGCTGATAACAAAGAATGCGATTGCTAGCCATGTTGTCGCTTTAGTGAGGAAGTTACCTGAACCACTTGAACCGAATATTGTTGCTGAAGAGCCGGCACCAAAAGATGCGCCCATATCGGCGCCTTTACCTTGTTGGATTAACACTAAACCAATTAAACAAATTGAAACAATTAAATAAGCAATAATTAACGATTGATACAACATTTTAAGATCCTTTGGCTGACGAGCAAATTATTTTGAATTCGTCGACTTTTAAACTAGCACCACCAATAAGACCACCGTCAATATCAGTTTGTGCAAATAATTCTTCACAGTTAGCAGCATTTACGCTGCCACCGTATAATAATGGCACTTTATTCGCGATTAATTCATTAGCATTTGCTAAAAATTGGCGGATAAATAAGTGTGTAGCTTGTGCCATTTCAGGTGATGCTGTTTTGCCAGTACCGATAGCCCAGACAGGCTCGTAAGCAATAACAACATCAATAAATTTTTCGATACCTATTACATCAATAACTGGCTGTAATTGTGAAGCCAGTACCGTATCAGTTTGTTCAGATGTTCTTTCGTTCTCGCTTTCACCGATACATAAAATAGGTGTTAAACCAGCGTTAAGAACCGCTTTAACTTTATGAGCGACTTGCGTACTTGTCTCTTTGTAGATACTTCTACGTTCAGAGTGACCTACAATAACATAGTTTACAAAAACTTCATTGAGCATATCTGTTGATACTTCACCAGTATATGCACCGCTTTTGTGTTCGCTTACATTTTGTGCACCCAAGTGGATGTTAGCTTGTAAATTTTCATTTTTAGCATTCAATGCGAACGCTGATAAAAAAGGCGTAGACGGACAAACAACAACATTAACATTTTCAGCTAGTTTGACACTATTTAATCCTGAAATCATTTCTTTTATGAGCGGTAAACTTCCGTTCATTTTCCAGTTTGCTGCGACTATTGCTTGTCTTTTCATTTATCTTTCCTAATTAAAGCGGCGAGATATTAACTAACCTAGGAACAAGATACAAGTGTTTAACGTAATATCTTGTTCATTTGCTTATTATTCAACCGTCTTGGTAGTATTTTCGCTAACAAGCGGTTTTTACAGCATCAGCAATGATATTCGCTAGATCGGTAACTTCAGTTAATTCAGGTCCTTCAACCATCACACGGATCAAGGGCTCTGTTCCAGATTTACGCAATAAAACGCGCCCACGACCAGAAAGTTTTTCATTAACATTATGAACAGCAGACACGACATTCTGTGCAGTTAGCGGGTCATTATCACCGGTAAACTTAATATTAACTAAAACTTGCGGTAGTTTTGTCATACCTTGACGAAGTTCATGCAATGTTTTATCGCCACTACAAACAGCCGTTAATACGTTTAACGCCGCAATAATGCCATCACCCGTCGAGGTGTTTTTTAAATTTATAACGTGACCTGAGTTTTCTGCGCCCAATTGCCAGCCTTTTTTGTTCAGCATTTCGGTAACATAACGGTCGCCTACTTTACTACGAGCAAAAGGTATCCCCATATCGGCTAGTGCTATTTCTAGCCCCATATTACTCATTAGCGTACCTACAACACCACCACTAATAACGCCACTTTGTAAATCGTTTGAAGCGATAACGTAGACACACTCATCACCATCAAGTACATAGCCTGTGTGGTCAACCATCATCAAACGATCACCATCACCATCTAAAGCAATACCTAAATCAGCTTGATGCTCAACAACAGCCTTACTGATAGCGTCCATTGACGTTGCGCCACAGTGATCATTGATATTAGTACCATTAGGAGAAGTGCCAATTTCAATCACTTGGGCACCTAGTTCACGAAAAACATTAGGTGCAATATGATAAGTTGCCCCGTGAGCACAATCGACGACAATCTTGTAATTTTTTAATGAATATTGGCTGGGGAAGTTACTTTTACAAAATTCAATATAACGACCCGCTGCATCTTCAATACGCGTTGCTTTACCTAATTTTGCAGATTCTACACAGCCCATTTCTTTATCTAACTCTGCCTCGATAGCCAGTTCTACATCATCAGGTAACTTCTCACCATTTTGTGAGAAGAATTTAATGCCGTTGTCGTAAAATGGATTGTGTGAAGCACTTATAACAATACCTGCTTCAGCACGAAAGGTTTTGGTAAGATAAGCAATGCCAGGCGTTGGCATTGGCCCCAATAAGCCAATATCAATACCCGCAGCAGAGAAACCAGCCTCTAAAGCAGACTCAAGCATATAACCAGAAATACGGGTGTCTTTACCGATTAATACTTTTTTAGTGCCCTGTGCGGCAAGTACACGACCAGCGGCATAACCTAACTTCATCACAAATTCTGCGGTGATGGGATATTGCCCTACTAGGCCTCTTACGCCATCAGTTCCAAAATATCTTCTTTCTGACATTTTATTTGTCCTTTATATTTACTTTATTAGTATGTTTAATGATTATTTATTTATATGGGTCGCATGCAAAACTTTTAGTGCATCTACTGTTTCTTTCACATCGTGAACACGAATGATTTTCGCCCCTTGCTGAGCAGCAATAATCGCTGTAGCTAAGCTACCGGCTAAGCGTTCACTAACGTCTCTATTAAGCAAGGAACCTATCATCGACTTTCTTGATAAACCTGCTAATAACGGTAGACTTAAAGCGTGAAATTTAGCCATATTAGCCAATAAACTATAATTTTGTTCTAATGACTTTCCAAATCCAAAACCTGGGTCTAAAATAAGCCTAGAAGCGCTAATGCCGGCTTGTGTACAGGCTAGAATACGTTGTTCAAAGAATGTTGATATATCTGTAATTAAATGCTCATATTGAGGGTTATGCTGCATTGTTCGTGGTAAACCTTGCATATGCATCAAACAAATAGCCACACTTTGATCTTGCGCTAACACATCTAGACAACCGTCGTTTTGTAATGCTCGAACATCATTGATAATACTGGCACCATGGGCAATTGCTTCTGCCATTACCGATGATTTACTCGTATCGATAGAAACAACAACATTGAAACGTTTATTAATGGCTTTTAATACAGGGATAACGCGACTTAACTCGTCTTTTTCAGTAACATCTCTAGCCCCTGGGCGAGTTGACTCACCACCTATATCGATGATGGCGGCACCATCAGCTATCATTTGTTCAACTTGATTTAATGCCAGATCGATACGAGAGAATTTTCCACCGTCAGAAAACGAGTCTGGGGTAAAATTTAGAATGCCCATAACTTGCGGAGTTTCTATATCAAGGAGGTGTTGACCGCAACGTAGATTTTTCAACAAAATTTTTGCTCTTTATTATTCTTATTGTACAAAATTTTATTTTATAAAAAACAACTGACTGAAATAAAAGAAAATTAGTTTTTATAAAATAAAGCCTCGTTAATCGAGGCTTTATTTAGTAGGTGTTATTCAGCAGAGGCGTCACTAGGTTTGTCTAGATCCGGCGTGGTTTCTTTTTTATCAGAAGACGCATTACTATCGGCTTTTGGTGGTTTTTTTGAGCTAGAATGATTATCCCACTCAGCCATCGGTGGACGAACTTCTCTGCGTTCCATCAAGTCATCAATTTGTTTTGCATCAATTGTTTCATAATGCATTAACGCATCTTTCATTGATTCTAAAATGTCACGGTTTTCATTTAATATTTTTTCTGCACGTTGATAATTACGGTCAACAAATGCTTTAATTTCAATATCAATAGATTGTGCCGTTTCATCAGACATATTTAACGATTTAGATGATGAACGACCTAAGAATACTTCACCTTCCTCTTCAGCAAATAACATTGGGCCCATTTTTTGTGAGAAACCCCATTGAGTTACCATTTTACGAGCAAGTTGCGTAGCACGTTCGATATCGTTCGATGCACCGGTAGACACTTTTTCAAAACCATAAATCATTTCTTCTGCAATACGACCACCGTAAAGTGATGAAATATTACTTTCTAAATGCTGTTTACTGTGGCTAAACCTGTCTTGCTCTGGTAAATACATCGTTACACCTAAAGCACGACCACGAGGTATAATGCTGACCTTGTAAACGGGGTCATGATCTGGTACTAAACGACCAACAATAGCATGCCCTGCCTCATGGTAAGCTGTCATGGCTTTTTCTTCTTCGCTCATAACCATCGAACGACGTTCAGCACCCATTAATATTTTGTCTTTCGCTTTTTCAAACTCATCCATTGATACCGTACGACGAGCAGAACGTGCAGCAAATAGAGCAGCTTCATTAACTAAATTAGCTAAATCTGCACCTGACATACCCGGTGTGCCTCTAGCAATAACTGATGCTTTAACATCGTCACCTAATGGAACTTTACGCATATGAACTTTAAGTATTTGTTCACGACCACGAATATCTGGCAAACCAACCGTAACTTGACGGTCAAAACGCCCAGGACGTAATAATGCAGGATCTAATACATCAGGACGGTTAGTAGCGGCAATCACAATCACGCCTTCATTACCTTCAAAACCATCCATTTCTACCAGCATTTGGTTAAGTGTTTGTTCACGTTCATCGTGACCGCCACCCATACCTGCCCCACGTTGGCGACCCACTGCATCAATTTCATCAATAAAGATAATACAAGGTGCTGATTTTTTAGCTTGCTCAAACATGTCACGTACACGAGATGCGCCAACACCAACAAACATTTCAACAAAATCAGAACCTGAAATAGTAAAAAATGGTACTTTAGCTTCACCAGCAATAGCTTTAGCTAATAAAGTTTTACCTGTACCCGGTTGTCCAACAAGTAATACACCTGAAGGGATACGGCCGCCGAGTTTCTGAAATTTAGTCGGTTCTTTCAAATAATCAACAAGCTCTGAGACTTCTTCTTTCGCTTCGTCACAACCTGCGACATCAGCAAAAGTAGTTTTAATTTGGTCTTCGCTTAATAGTTTAGCTTTAGATTTTCCAAAAGACATCGCACCTTTGCCGCCACCACCTTGCATTTGACGCATGAAGAATATCCACACTCCAATTAACAAAATCATTGGAAACCAAGAGACAAATATAGTAGTCAGAAAACTAGTTTCTTCAGGTAATTCACCAGAAGCATTAACACCTTGTTTAACTAGGTCGTTAATTAAATCACGATCGAAGCCGCCAGGAATAACAGTAACAAAGGCTTCGCCACTTCGTTTTGTACCTTTGATAACACCGTTACGATCAACTTTAGCGTCACGAATCTGTCCTTGCCGAACATCAGTAATGAAACGTGTATAATCAACTTTTTGATCTGTATTGGTACTTGGAGTGAATCCTTGGAATACCGACATTAACACAACCGCTATTACCAACCATAAAATAAGATTTTTTGCCATATCGCTCAACTTAATGACCTCTTGTAACTTTGAATGAACTTTTACTTAACCATTAACTAGCACAGATAAACGGTTAGTTCTGAAACCAACCTAAAAATTTAAGCTGATGTGATGTAATTTACTATAATTTATCGCTAGGAGCTATTTAAATCCGGTAGCAACTAAATAAACTTCTCGCGAACGTGCCCGCGATGAATCTGGCTTGCGAGTTTTTACTGTCTTAAATGCACTTCGTAAATCTTGTATAAACTGCTCAAATCCTGCGCCTTGGAAGACTTTAACAACAAAAACGCCATTTTTCTTTAATACCTGGTTACACATATCTAATGCCAATTCAACAAGATACATACTTCTTGCTGCATCAGCACTGTCATTGCCTGTAAAGTTTGCAGCCATATCAGACATCACAACATCGATATCTTTACCACCAATACGTGTTAATAATGCATCAAGTACTGGCTCCTCTCTAAAATCACCTTGCAAAAAATCAACACCTGCAATGGGGTCCATTGAAAGAATATCACAAGCGATGATTTGTCCAATGTCACCGACTGCTTTAACAGCATATTCAGACCAACCACCGGGTGCTGCACCTAAGTCGACAACTTTCATCCCTTTTTTGATCAACTTATCTTTATTATTTATTTCTTCAATTTTAAAGTATGCCCTAGAGCGCACTCCAAGTTTCTGAGCCTTTTTTACGTACTCATCATCAAAATGCTCTTGCATCCAACGGGTACTACTATTACTTAATTTCTTTTTACTCATTAATATAACTTAATTAATTTGTTAATAGTGCAAAACCATTTAACGTTTTATTAGTATTACAGAGTAGATGGAGGTAAAATAGTATTAATTCAAGCTAACTTGTAACGAAAATTGTTAATGAGCCTAAATAAAAAACAAATACAGTACTTAAAAGGTCTTGCGCACCCATTGAAACCAGTGGTTTTATTGGGTAACAACGGCTTAACAGAGGCAGTAGTTGCCGAAATTGATTATTCTTTAAATCATCATGAATTAATCAAAATTAAAATTCCGACTGATGATCGCGATAGTAAAGCATTAATTGTTGAAGCTATTTGTCGTGAAACTGCATCGATTAAAGTTCAAGTTATTGGTAAAACGTTAATTATTTATCGCCAATCACCTGAAAAGAAAATAAGAGTACCGAAAATTTAATCGCTACATTCTTATATCAAAGAGCTTCGGCTCTTTTTTTATGTCTAAAATTTATCTTAATCAATTTTGGCTACAGGTACTACATTATTGACATCTAAATTAGCGAAGCCTAATATGGTGATTATCAAGGCCAGATGTTAAAAATACATAATTATGGCTATTTTAATCATTAAGGTTGATTACATGTTAAAAACGATACCGGAACTCATATCGGAAGTCCGACGCAGTATTCAAACGACTACTGCAAAAGATGCTTATTTATTACCACAAAAAAGCAGCTTATTCATTGATGTGCGTGAACCCCAAGAAGTTACCGATAGCCCTGTTCTAAATTCAATCAATGTACCACGTGGTATTCTAGAGATGAGTATTACAAACCACACCACTGACGAAAATCAGCACATTTATCTCCACTGTGCCACCGGTGGTCGTGCAAGCCTTGCTGCAGAGCAATTAACACGTTTAGGTTATAAAAATGTTTGGGCTATTATTTGCCCGCATAATGATGTGTGTACAGCACAAAAAAAAAGTTAACTCAGCAAAACTAACGATATTGCATTACCCAAAATAAAAAGGCGAGATAAAATTAATTATCTCGCCTTTTGCCCTTTATTAAAGGTAATTATATTGTCAGTTTTGCTTTATTTAACACTAAGATTTGTTCGCCAATACCACTGACATTTAACAAGTCTTCTACTGACATAAATTTTCCATTTTCATCTCGGTACTTGATGATTGCTTCAGCTTTTTTGACACCTATACCCTTCAATAAAGATAAGGTTTCAATATCTGCATGGTTGATATCAATACGCTCATCAACTTGTTTCATATTTAGACTGAGATCGTTACTACGCGTATTTTCAGCAACACTTAATGAAGAAAAAATAAATATTAAGCAGGTCAGCAAAACTTTTGAAATTTTTATCATGATCCTTTCCTTTTGTTGTCGTTTCCATTACGCCTCGAAAAATAAAAGTTAATATTTAATTAATGAGACGTTAATAGTTTTAGGATCGAATCTTGGTTTTGTCAATTAATCACAGTAAAAACTTTATGCTAACCCAGTGATGCGTTTATAGACTGTAAAACCTGCTGCGGATTCTCAGCTTGAGTAATCGGTCTGCCAATCACTAAATAATCAACGCCAACAGCAACCGCTTGCTCTGGTGTCATAATACGTTTTTGATCATCAGAGGCAGCACCTACAGGTCTTATTCCTGGTGTGACAAGTTTAAAATCCTGACCTAATGCTGATTTAAGAATTTTTGCTTCTTGTGCTGAGCAGACAACACCATCAAGGCCAGCTTCTTTTGTCAACTTTGCTAGAAGCATCACTTGCTCGGCTGGCGTTCGCGTAATACCTAAGCCGAGTAAGTCTTCTTTACTCATACTGGTTAAAACAGTGACAGCAATAAGTAATGGGGCTTTTTCACCATATTTTTCTAATGCTTGTTTAGCTTTACTCATCATTTCAAGACCACCGCTAGCATGAACATTAACCATCCACACCCCCATCTCTGCAGCAGCGGTTACCGCTTTTGCTACGGTGTTAGGAATATCATGAAACTTTAAATCTAAAAAGACATCAAAGCCACGACCCGTTAATTCTTTAACAAACGCAGGTCCAAAATGAGTAAACATCTCTTTGCCTACTTTCAACCGACAGTCGCTTGGATTAATTTTATCAACAAATGCTAATGCATCTTCTTTATTATCAAAATCTAGGGCAACAACTACTTTTGCGTCATTCATACTCATTCCTTAATTCTTAATTCTTAATTCTTAATTCTTTAATAATTTTTGAGTTCAAAATCCTAAGGTTCAAGAGCAAAGAAAAAGCACGGAGCTGACGAAAGTCAGTGAGTACTTTTGAAGACGCTATTGAGTCTTGGGCGAAGAAATCGGTAATTATTCTCCTTCAAGGCCCCGCACTGGTTTTAATTGTTCCCAGTCATGACATGAGGGACAAGCCCAGTAATGTTTACTGCTATTAAAGCCACAGGTTCTGCAACTATATCGAGGCTTTAAATTCAAATAGGCGGCGATTAATTCTTTAATCATATCTAAATTTTCAGTATTATCTTTTTCGGTAGAGTTAACCATTTGCATTTTGATAAAGTGCTTAAAACCTTTAATGGTTGGACGTTTTTTTAGCGCTAATAAAATAAATTCTTTTGCTTTTTCATTACCGTACTTAGCTTCAATATGACTCAAGTATTTAATTAATGCACTAGAACTACCTGTTTCATCATAAACTTTTCTAATAAATTTAAAATATTCATCGTCTGCATCTAACTGATGATAACAGTGTTGCATTTCATTAATAACATCAGGAAAGAATTCCTTGTCTTGAAGGTAGATGTCTTGATAGCATCGACAGGCTTCATTATATTGTTGATGCTTTTCGTAAATTCGAGCTAATAACCAATTTGCACGACAAGAATTAGCATCATAAGCTAAAGCCAGTTCTAATAGCTCAATCACCTCAATAAAGTTATCTTCTTCTAAAGCTATTGTCGCCAATTCACAATAAAAATTAGCCAAATTATGGAGAAGTTTTTTATCTTTTGTTTTTACTATCGCTTTTTTATGACTAATACCTTTTGTCCAATCTTTCGTTGATTGATAAATTCGCATTAAATAATCAAGGGATTTTAAGCCATAATGTTTCGATTTAAGGAGTTTTTCAAACATGGTTTCAGCGCGATCGTATAAACCGGCACTAAAAAAATCTTTACCTAACTCATAAGCTGCCTGTTGTTTATCTTTAGCGGGTAAATGTTTTTGTCTGACTAAGTGCTCATGCACTTTTAAAGCACGGTCGAGCTCACCACGACGGCGAAATAAATTGGCCATAGCAAAATGTGCTTCAACGGTATCATCCTCAACGTTAAGCGCTTCGAGTAAATAATCGATAGCTTTATCTTGTTGATTTGATAATAAGTAATTTAAACCTGTAGAGTATTTTATCGATAAAGCTTGCTTAGCTGAATGATCATTTTGCTTAACACTATTACGGCCCATGAACCAGCCATAGCCCATTGCAACAGGAAGTAATAAGAACAATAGTTCTAACATATAATTTTACACTGATTCTTTAGAAGATGACTTTTTAGGTTTTATCATTCGAACAAACTTCCATAATAAAGCAAAGAGTAATCCAAGTAAAAAGCCTAAAGTGGTAAATAAACTTACAGCTGTAGCAACTGATAATTCAGTTCGGGCGATAAGATAATTCAACGTTAACGTCTGCTCATTTTGACTGCCAAAAATAAAAGTGATGACTAATAAGATGAAAAGTAAAAACGCTGTAATATAAATACGCACAATAAGTTACCTATGATGAAAATTAAATTAAAAAAAACGGCATACCATTACAGCATGCCGTTTTATTGATAATTTATCAATTACGCGATTGAAAGGTTTACTCTTTCACGTAACTCTTTACCGGGTTTAAAATGAGGAACGTATTTACCTTCCAACTCGACAGATTCGCCAGTTTTAGGGTTACGTCCAACACGAGGAGCACGAAAATGCAATGAAAAACTACCAAAACCACGAATTTCAATACGTTCACCTTTTGACAAGGTTTGCGCCATCATTTCTAAGATTTCTTTAATAGATTGTTCAACATCTTTCGCTGATAAATGACTTAATTTATCGGCTAATCTTTCAATAAGTTCAGACTTGGTCATTTGACCTCCTGTGTTCACTGGTTTGAAATACTTTCTTACCAATGGATTTTAAACGAAGAGAAGTGATATATTTCAAAAACTTCTCACCTTCAAGTGACTAAATTAGTTCTTAGCGTTTTTAAACGCTGCAGCCATTGCACTTAAACCAGTTTCTTCAACTTGATTTAGGTTATCCATAGCTTCACGTTCTTCTGCTTGGTCTTTAGCTTTGATTGATAAGCTAATAGCACGGTTCTTACGATCCACACCCATAAACTTAGTTTCAACACTATCACCAACTGATAGTTCAGTTGACGCATCTTCGATACGCTCACTAGAAATATCAGATACACGTAAGTATCCTTCAACGCCTTCAGCTAATTCAATTTTAGCGCCTTTAGCATCTACTTCGATAACCTTACCTGTAACAATAGCACCTTTCTTAGTATCTGCAAGGTACTGATTAAACGGATCATCTTCAGTTTGTTTAACACCTAAAGAAATACGTTCACGCTCTGGGTCAACTTGTAATACAACAGCTGAGATTTCATCGCCTTTCTTATATTCACGAACAGCTTCTTCGCCGCCAGCCCATGAGATATCAGATAAGTGAACAAGACCATCAATACCGCCGTCAAGACCAATGAAGATACCAAAGTCTGTAATTGACTTGATCTTACCTGATACTTTGTCGCCTTTGTTGAAGTTCTTAGCAAACTCTTCCCAAGGGTTAGCGATACACTGTTTAAGGCCTAAAGAAATACGACGACGTTCTTCGTCAATTTCTAATACCATCACTTCAACCGTATCACCTAAATTAACAACTTTAGATGGGTGGATATTTTTGTTAGTCCAATCCATTTCAGAAACGTGAACTAAACCTTCAACGCCTTCTTGAATTTCAACAAAACAACCGTAGTCAGTTAAGTTGGTTACACGACCAGTAAGTTTAGCGCCTTCAGGGTAACGCTTAGCGATTGCTACCCATGGATCTTCACCTAACTGCTTCATGCCTAGAGATACACGAGTACGCTCACGGTCAAATTTCAATACTTTAACTTGTATTTCATCACCAACATTTACGATTTCACTTGGGTGCTTAACACGCTTCCAAGCCATATCTGTAATGTGTAGCAAACCATCAATGCCGCCTAAGTCTACGAATGCGCCGTAGTCAGTAAGGTTCTTAACGATACCTTTAACTTCTAGGCCTTCAGCTAATGACTCTAACAATGCATCGCGTTCTACGCTGCTTTCAGATTCGATAACGGCACGACGAGAAACAACTACGTTATTACGCTTTTGATCAAGCTTAATAACTTTAAATTCTAATTCTTTGCCTTCAAGGTGAGTTGTATCGCGAATTGGGCGAACATCTACTAATGAACCCGGTAAGAAAGCACGAATATCGCTAACTTCAACCGTGAAACCACCTTTAACTTTACCGTTGATAACACCGATAACAGTTTCTTTTTCTTCGTATGCTTTTTCAAGCACTTGCCATGCTTCGTGACGTTTTGCGTCATCACGAGAAAGAATCGTTTCACCGAAACCGTCATCTGTAGCTTTAAGAGAAACGTCAACTTCATCGCCAACGTTAACATCAACTTCGCCAGCGTTGTTTTTAAACTGGTTAATGTCAATAACACTTTCAGATTTAAGGCCAGCATCAACAATTACATTGTCTTTGTTTATGGCTACGATAGTACCCTTGATGATTGAACCAGGGCGTGTTTCGATTTCTTTTAAACTTTCTTCAAATAGTTGTGCGAAATTTTCAGTCATAACTTGCATATAAACTCAGTTATTAATCCAGTCAACATCATTGTTTCATGGGGTTATTAAATAGTTGCCCAGTGCATCCTTACAGTAGGCTATAGGTTAATTTTGAAGCTAACAAGCTTCGTTTACGTTAACTTACCATTGGCAAATGTTAAAATTTTAGTAACCACTTCATCAATAGAAAGGTCAGTAGAATCAACAATTAACGCACCTTCTGCTGCGATAAGTGGAGCGACCGTACGGGTCTCATCACGCTCATCACGCTGACGTATGTCATCCAGAAGGCGCCCGATTTTAACATCAAAGCCTTTGTCTTTCAACTGATTAAATCGTCGTTGTGCGCGTTCTTCTGCAGAAGCAGTTAAAAACACTTTGACTGGCGCATTGCTAAATACAACCGTGCCCATGTCTCGCCCGTCAGCGACAAGCCCAGGAGAGACTTTAAAAGCACGTTGACGACGTAAAAGCGCTTCACGAACGCGTGGAAAAGCGGCTATTTTTGAAGCAATAGCGCCAACTTCTTCTGTGCGTATGCTGTTACTGACATTTTCGCCTTCTAAAATTACTTTTCCATCACCTTTACTGGTTATTTCAAATTGCACATCTAAATGAGCAGCAATAGGGATCAATGACTCTTCGTCATCAAGCGTTAAATGATGATGCAAAGTTGCTACTGCAAGCACGCGATAAATAGCTCCGCTGTCAAGTAAGTGCCAGCCAAGTTGCTCTGCAACCAATCGTGCAACTGTTCCCTTACCTGCACCACTAGGTCCATCTATAGTTATTACCGGTATTTGTTCTATCATATTTTTATCTACATTAAAGCAAGTTAAAATTAAGTGAGTAACTTAATTTACGCTTGATTGAGTGTTAGTCCCACTTGGTTTGCTAAGGTGACAAAATTAGGGAACGAAGTCGCTACGTTGTCACACTCTAGAATTTTAATTTCGCCAGTAGCTCGTAATGAGCTAATAGCGAAAGACATGGCAATACGGTGGTCATCATGGCTATGAATAGTCCCTGATGTTAATTGCCCACCAACAATATCTATACCATCATCAAAAACGGTACAGTCAATATCTAATTCTTTTAAACCATCAGCCATTGCTTGGATACGATCGCTTTCTTTTACTCTTAACTCTTCTGCGCCACGTAAACGTGTAGTACCTTTGGCACAGGCTGCAGCAATAAATATTGCAGGAAACTCATCGATAGCAAGAGGAACATCGCGTTCATTAATATCAATGCCTTTTAATTGTGATGATTTAACCACAACATCGGCGACAGGCTCTCCGCCAGCCATACGTTGATTGATGATACTCAAATCACCATTCATTTGTTGCAAAATATTAATAGCACCTATGCGAGTTGGATTCATACCGACATTGCGAATAGTTAACTGCCCTTCTTTAGCGATTAAGCCCGCAACCATAAAAAAGGTTGCCGATGAGATGTCACCAGGCACTTGAATATCACAAGCCGTTAATTTATGGCCGCCTTCAATAGAGACTTTTTTACCTATAGCCGTATCTTCAACCGTCACTGGATAACAAAAGGCGTTCAACATACGTTCAGTATGATCACGCGTAATACCTGGCTCTGTTACAGATGTGATACCGTCAGCATAAATACCAGCAAGAAGTACGCATGACTTGACTTGTGCACTAGCCATGGGTAAGTCGTAATGAATTGCCTCTAAGGTTTGTTCTTCACCAATACCTTGAGAAATAACTGGTGGTGTACCATTTTCAGCCGCTGAAATATTAGCCCCCATTAATTTTAATGGATCGACCACACGCCCCATTGGACGTTTATTTAAGGAGCTGTCACCCGACATTTGCCAAGCAAAGCTTTGCCCGGCAAGCAACCCAGACATTAGTCGTATTGTGGTACCTGAATTACCAATATTTAACGCTTCATTTGGCGCAGTTAAACCATGTAAACCTTTACCATGAATGACAACATTTTGATTTTCGTCAGGACCTTCAATTTTTATGCCCATTGCTTTAAATGCATTCATCGTCGCTAAACAATCATCTCCAGGTAAAAAACCTGAAACATGCGTGATACCTTCAGCTAAAGAGCCGAACATAATAGAGCGATGCGAACATGACTTGTCACCCGGTACAATGATATCTCCAGATACTTTTCCGGCAAGGCCTGTGGTGATAGTTAATGTTTTTTTTGCTTGTAACATTTTTTTTCCATTAAATTAATTTTGTTTTATGGGTAAGGACATAACCTTACTTATTATTACTTGCTATTTTTAGCAGAAAAATCTTTCATAAAAGCAACCAAGGCTATTATACCCGCTAGCGGCATAGCGTTGTAAATACTCGCACGCATACCACCTACTATACGATGGCCTTTTAATGCCATTAATCCTTGTGCTTCAGCTTGCTTAAGAAACTCACTATTTAACGTTTCATCCGTTAACCAAAACGGCACATTCATCAAACTGCGAAATTCTGTTTCAATATGATTTTGATAAAAATCACTATTATCGATGTAACTATAGAGAAGATCAGCTTTTTGTTTGTTTATCTTTGAAATTTCTTTAACACCGCCACGCTCTTTTAACCATTCAAACACTAAACCGGCTAAATACCATGCATAGGTTGGCGGCGTATTATACATTGAATCGTTCTTTGCTAACACCTGATAATTCATGATCGACGGGGTTGTTAATCGAGCATTGCCTAATAAATCATTACGAACAATAACGATAGTTAGACCTGATGGACCAATGTTTTTTTGCGCGCCTGCATAGATAAGACCGAATTTTTTAACATCAACGTCATGAGATAAAATGGTTGATGACATATCAGCAATCAGTGGCACCCCATGAGTTTCAGGTATATCAAACATTTCGATACCGTCAACGGTTTCATTTGGACAATAATGTACAAAGGCAGCGTTGGGATTTAAACCCCATTTATCACTAGATAAAACATGCGTTTCGCCATTAACTTGACTCACAACATCAATACGCTTTATGTCACCATAGTGTTCAGCTTCTGTAGCCGCAGACTTCGACCAAGAACCAGAAATAATATAATCAGCTGACTTACCTTCAGGTAATAAATTAAAAGGGACCGCAGAAAATTGACCTCTACCGCCACCGTGACAAAACAGTACACTATAATTTTCCGGTATTGCCATTAGATCGCGTAAGTCAGCTTCGGCTTTTATTGCCACCGCCATAAACTCTTTACTACGATGACTGAGCTCCATGACAGAACTACCCGTACCTTGCCAGTTGACAAATTCCGCTTGTGCCTTTTTCATAACCTCTACAGGTAACATGGCAGGACCAGCACAAAAGTTAAATATTTGGGACATATACACAACACCTTCTATCAAAATTTTAAAAACGCTTGTCGATGCACTTGGTCAAACTGTTTTAATTATTTTCATTGGTAACATCAATTCGGTCAGCATTCTCTTGGGTAAAATAAGAACGCTCATCAAATGGAAATATGCTCCTGCATTTGCTTAATACCGTTCATCCTGAACATAACAGCAAATATGCTCCTGCATTTGCTTAATACCGTTCGTCCTGAACATAAAAAGGGCGGTAATTAACCGCCCTTTAAACTAAGTCTTTAGCAGTAACTATTCGTTATCGCCCTCATTGAGCTCTTCATCATCAGCTTCTGTCGAAGTACTTAACGTTTCTGTTGACTCTATAAGCTCTTGTGCATTTTCATCTAAATCTTCTGGAACGTCTTCAATTTCATCAATACGTTGCAATGCAACGACATGCTCATCTTCAACGGTTCGAATAATACGAACGCCCTGGGTATTACGACCAATAACACTCACTTCATTAACACGGGTACGTACTAATGTACCGTTATCAGTAATAAGCATAATTTCATCTAAGTCTTCAACTTGAACAGCACCAACAACAGGGCCATTTCGGTCGCTGACCTTAATAGAAACAACACCTTTAGTGGCGCGACTTTTCGCTGGGTATTCGGTTAACGCAGTACGTTTACCAAAGCCATTTTCAGTAATCGTTAATATTGGCCCATCGTTTACTGGCACAATAAGCGAAACAACTTTTTGATCGCCTTCTAACTTAATACCACGAACACCGGTACCAGTTCGCCCGATAGGTTTTAATGCCCAGCGTTCTTCACCTGTTTCAGGATCTAACTTGATTTCACCCGTTTCGCTATCACGAAGTTTTTCATTAAAACGAACAACTTTACCCGCATCTGAAAACAACATAATATCATTATAACCGTCGGTAATAGCAACACCAATTAAGGTATCGTCATCACGTAAGTTAAGGGCTATTATACCGTTAGCACGTTGATTTTTGTAGGCCGTTAGTGCTGTTTTCTTCACAGTACCTGATGCCGTTGCCATAATAATAAACTTGTCTTCTTCGTATTCACGTACTGGTAAAATTGCCGTAATACGTTCACCCGTATCAAGTGGTAAAATATTAACAATAGGTCGGCCACGCGCAGTTCGACTTGCGAGTGGTAATTGAAAAACCTTCAACCAATAAAGTTTACCGCGATCTGAGAAACACAAAATAGTATCGTGGGTATTAGCAATTAATAAACGTTCAATGAAATCTTCTTCTTTCATCTTAGTTGCTGCTTTACCCTTGCCACCACGGCGTTGTGCTTGATAGTCAGTTAGCACTTGATATTTAACGTAACCTTCATGTGATAATGTTACGACTACATCTTCTTCTGTGATCAAGTCTTCCATCGATAAATCATGCGAAGCGTTAGTAATTTCAGTGCGACGTGCATCACCAAACTCATCACGAATAGCTTCTAATTCTTCACGAATAATTTCCATTAAACGTTCAGGAGAACCTAGAATATGTAATAACTCAGCAATAATATCGAGTAATGCTTTGTATTCTGATAAGATTTTTTCGTGTTCTAAGCCCGTTAACTTATGCAAACGAAGATCTAATATTGCTTGCGCTTGTTGCATGGTTAAGAAGTATTGACCGTCTTGTATACCAAAACCTTCTTCAACCCATTCAGGACGTGCAGCGTCATCACCGGCAGCACTGAGCATCTCAGCAACATTACCCAAATCCCAACCACGAGCAAGCAATTTTTCTTTTGCTTCGCTAGGTGTAGGCGAGTTTTTAATAAGCTCGATAATCGGGTCAATGTTGGCTAAAGCAATCGATAAACCTTCAAGTAAATGTGCACGTTCTCGTGCTTTACGTAATTCAAAGATAGTACGACGAGTAACAACTTCACGACGGTGAAGTATAAACTCTTCAAGCATCTCTTTAATATTGAACAGTTTTGGTTGGCCATTCGTTAACGCCACCATATTCAAACCAAAAGAAACTTGCATTTGGGTAAGTTTGTACAAGTTATTTAAAACAACTTCGCCCACTTCACCACGTTTGATTTCAATAACCATACGCATACCGTCTTTATCAGACTCGTCGCGAAGGGCTGAAATACCTTCAAGGCGCTTCTCTTTTACTAGCTCGGCCATTTTTTCAATTAAACGAGCTTTGTTCACTTGATAAGGTAATTCATGAACAACAATGGTTTCTTTACCGGTAGTTTCATGAACTTCAATATCGGCACGGGCGCGAATTTTAATTTTGCCACGGCCAGTGCGGTAAGCTTCTTCAATACCCGCACGACCACTGATAATACCTGCGGTAGGAAAATCAGGACCAGGTATGTATTCTAAGATTTCTTCAAAGGTCAAATCACTATTTTCAATTAGCGCTAAACAACCGTTTATCACTTCTGTTAAATTGTGAGGAGGAATATTTGTTGCCATACCTACCGCGATACCCGAAGTACCATTCACTAATAAATTAGGAATACGCGTTGGCATAACAACCGGTATATGTTCTGTACCATCATAGTTAGGTACAAAATCTACCGTTTCTTTATCGAGATCGGCTAAAATAGCGTGTGCAATTTTAGACATTCTGATTTCGGTATAACGCATTGCTGCTGCAGAATCACCGTCAACCGAACCAAAGTTACCCTGACCATCAACGAGCATATAACGTAATGAAAATGGCTGTGCCATACGTACGATAGTATCGTAAACAGCAGTGTCACCATGTGGGTGGTATTTACCTATTACATCACCAACAACACGTGCTGATTTTTTGTAAGGTTTATTAAAGTCATTACCGAGTACATTCATTGCGAATAATACGCGGCGATGAACAGGTTTTAAGCCGTCTCGTACATCTGGTAATGCACGGCCTACAATTACGCTCATGGCGTAATCTAGATAAGAATTTTTTAGCTCATCTTCAATATTGACGGGTACAACATTGTTTGACAAATCGGTCATAAGTCGATGGTATCCCTTAACTTAGCAAGAATTTTGAAAGTTTTCTTCGAAATTATAATTATTAATTAACACAGCATACTATCATATTTTTAATGAGATGCCATACCGCTTTATTATCTTAAAAGTACTTAACATGGTAGCACTGAAAAGTCATTAATTTCCAAATGGTTATTTATTGTTCACCATTTTAACTCAACAGATATTATTGTGCTTTTTTTTGTTCAAATATACGGCGTTTCTCAATGGCTTTTTCAGTGATTGTTTTATCTAATATTCTCCCTTGTCCTAATAAAAAATAAATTTCCGCAATTACAAATAATGGTCCAATAAATAATTGGTTAAGATCATCAAAAAATGCCGGTTTTGCTTTTTCGTAATGATGACCAATAAATTGAATCACCCAGCCAATAATAAAGATACTTATTGCAATAATAAGGTGATGTTCTACTTTTACAACTTCATGAACACTCCACATTAACGGGCCAAACAAAATGAACGCCAATAACGCAAGAGGTAACGACAATATTAAATAATAAATAAACACCGCAATTGAAAGTATGGCGGCCAAAGTAAAGTTAACTTGTGCAACGCCTAAGTAGTTATTGATAAATAACGATTCAACTTCAAAGGATACACTGGCAAGTAATAAGGCAATTGACCAAATGATCATTGGCACGCCAATAAAGTGCGTATGAATATTTTTTCTGTTTAAGTGAACGCTTTTATAGCTAGACAGTTGTTCTATTACTGATTTCATTATTACCTCTTAGGATTTATCTCATCGTATTTGTTAAACAATAATTTATCCCTATAGCTACTCAACATCAAGATACAATTGCAACGCATTTTACGCTAAGTCGCATATTGTTCTATTGATTCAATTGCTCATAATAAAAAACCCTGCCGAAGCAGGGTTTTATTTATTAACATAAAGTGAACGGGTTGCCCCTTTCTTTAGATTATTTGGGTGTAGCTTGTAGATTTAATGTCATACCTGAAGCTGCTGAATAGCCGTAGACATCGACATACCATACACCTTTAGCTGGGTCGGTAAAGTTACAAGCTTCATTGTTACCATTTTTATAAGGACGACAATCATAAACAGACGTTGTTGACTGTTTACCTTGTGTTACATATAAATCTGCATCACCTGAACCACCTGAAAGTGTAACCGTTAGATCGGCATAACCATCTGCTAAGTCAAGGGTGTAACGTTTCCATGTTCTTCTTGCAACAGTAACATTATTAATTGTGGTATCAATCGGATTAATCGTATTACCACCACCCGTCGTAGGTTCAGTGTAACTACCCGTTAAACTAACACCGGTAAAATCACTATAGGCTTTAAGTCTTACGTAGTAAGTGCCACCTGCTTGCGTACTTGCACATGATTCAACATTACCTGATTTATAAGGGCGACAATCGTAAACACTGTCGGTTGGCTCAGCGCCAAACTTCACATATAAATCAGCATCACCATTACCACCTGTCATAGCAAAATTAATATCTGTTGCGCCAGCAGGTACTTCCATGGTGAAAACTAAATCATTACCCGTTGCAGCCGTTAGCTCAGTTTTAACCTGACCATTTTCAAGGACAGTATCTGGTGTTGTTCCACCACCACCGCCAGTGTCACCACCAGAGCCATCACATCCATTCGCGGTAATGTAATCGATCGCATCTTTAGTTTGGGCTAAACCATAACCAAATTTAACATCGCGACCCGCAGCACCTAAATCTTGTGCACTACTATTTAATACGTTACGAATCTCAACGTTAGTACAGCTTGGGTGATGACTCCACACCAAAGCAGCAACACCAGCAACATGAGGAGATGCCATTGAAGTGCCACTCATTTTGCCATAATTACCCGCGCCAATATTTATACTGGCGCTTAAGCCAATATTATTTTTCATTGCTGCGCCGTCCGTATCAGATACGGTCACACTTGGGATAGAAGTTGCGTTTGCGTCACCTAATGTACCACCAAAACTTCCTGGGGCATTGTTATAAAGAATTGCGCCTACACCTCCGCTATCTTGACAAGCTTTAACTTTATCGTAAAACGAAATATTGCCACGTTGAATTAAACAAACATTACCTGCAGCACCTGTATCTATAGTTTCACCCATGGCAAAGTCATAGAGAGAACCCGTTGCTTGACCCTGGTTTTCCATCGCATTAGCGGTATAACCCATATTAGCGACAGATACTTCAACGACTGAACCTGTACCTTCAGGGTAAATAGAATAAACATCAACGCCTGGTCCAGATATCTCTACTTGACTATTTTTTTGTGAAAAGTCAGCTAAGGCTTTATCACTGTCAACAGCAGCAACTGACATCACTGCATCGTAAGAAGCCGGAAAGCTTTCTAAATCAGTAGTTGCTGAAGCAACACCATCATTACCGGCTGCAGCTATAAGTAAAACACCTGCATCATAGGCTGCTTGAATACCATTTTGCTCGCTGGTACTTGAACCAGAACCACCTAAGCTCATATTAATAACGTCTGCACCGTTACTGACACAATCGTTAATAGCATTAACAAGTGTTGAAGAGTATCCCCAGCCCGCGGCATTAAAGACTTTTATTATGTGCAAATTAGGATCCGTGCCAATAACACCGCGAACGCCAATACCATTGTTAAGCGCGGCAATTGTTCCTGCTACGTGAGTACCGTGTGGACCACCTTGATTATACCAGTTACCTGTACCACTATTGTTTGTGCCCGTTATTGTGCCTCCTTGTGCACCCATGTCTTCATGAGGTAGGTCTAAACCTGAATCAATAATACATATTTTCTTACCGCCAGCGTTGGCAGAAGCAATCATATCGTCAACTTGATCAGCTTGAACCATGCCAATACCATAAGGCACTGTTTGTGCCATAAAGCGACGTGGTAAATCTTCTTCTACGTATTCGACATTATCGTCCATCGCTAAATTCATCGCTTGTGATGTAGATAGCTCAGCACTGATCATATTAACATCTGGAAATTCGGCTTTAACCTTGACCCGCAATTTCTTTAATTTTTCCTTAACGCCAGCAAGACGAACAAACGCGCTTTGGCTACCGATGAAACTAGTTGTTTGATTGCTGGCTGCTTGATTATTTGCTGCTTGCTTATATTTGATAATAAAGCGTTTAGGTAAAGGTGAACTGGTTACTTCAGATAATACATTATCTGCGTTTTGCATGCTAAGCGGTTGAGCAGCATAAAGTGCTGTCGATATTGATACCGACAATATGCTAGCAGTGGTCAATATTAATGATTTCTTTGTTATCTTATTCGACATCTATATTCCTACCTATTAGGTTAATTTTAATTATTATTTTGTTGGGGGGAATTTCAAATGAGAATAAATTGTCATTATCACAACAGGTCTGACCATAACATCAAGCTTTTATAAATTACAAGCAGGTTATTAAAATGTTAAATATAAAAGACAAAAAAAAAGCATTAATGAATTATAAAACAAAAATATATGATAATAATTTTTTTAGCTTAGCTTCAGTATAAAACAGTTAAATTGAGGGTGGTTGCAGCTGATAAAAGTCCGTAATGGTTAAGCTAATACCTATAGATAAAACATTGGTACGTCCTGTTTTGTTCAGCATTGAGTTATCTGCACAAGCCTATAACTTAAGCGCTTTTAACTAGGGCAAAAAACTAGGCTTTCAGCACTAGGCGTAGCCTAGCCTTTAGTTTAGAATTGCATGTAATAATTGATTAAAATGATGAAAATGTAATGTCGACAACCATCAACGATAAAACTGTTAACGTAAATGAAGAAGAAATCGCCAAATTTGAAAAGGTCGCCAGTCAGTGGTGGGAGCTTGAGGGTGACTTCAAGCCATTACATCAAATAAACCCGCTTCGCCGACAATTTATTTGTCAGCATGTTGGTGACATTTTTGGCAAAAAAATCATTGACGTTGGTTGTGGTGGGGGTATTTTAGTTGAGAGTTTAGCCAAACTTGGTGGCGATGTTACTGGGATTGACCTCGGTGAAGAGCCATTAAATATAGCGAGACTACACGCATTGGAAAGTGGTTTAAACGTTGATTATCAAAAAATTCCTGCTGAAGAAAAAGCGAATCAACAACCTCAAACATACGATATTGTTACCTGTATGGAAATGCTTGAGCATGTGCCTGACCCTGCTTCAATCATTGGCGCTTGTGCACAAATGGTAAAACCAGGTGGTTATGTCTTCTTTTCTACACTCAATAAGTCAATAAAGTCTTATTTGCTTGCTATCGTTGCCGCAGAAAAAATACTTAAGATAGTGCCTAAGGGTACACACGACCATAACAGTTTTATTCGCCCTGCTACATTAATAGGATGGGCTGAATCATTTGACCTTAAGTGTATTGATGCCGCGGGTATTCATTACAACCCGCTTACAGAAAACCATAAGCTTATTTCATCTCTTGATGTAAATTACATTCTTTGTTGTCAAAAAATTTAAGTAAAGGTATTCGTTGATGCACAATAAAATTTCAGGCGTATTATTTGATTTAGATGGAACATTACTAGACACCGCTAATGATTTAGGCGCAGCACTTAACTATGTTCTTCGAAAGTATAACTTAGCGGAAGTAGCTCGTGAAGCTTATCGCCCAATCGCTTCTGATGGTGCTTTGGGATTATTAACACTGGGTTTTGCTGATGATTTAGATGCCTATGATTACGAGCAGTTGCGAGCAGAGTTTTTAGCTTTTTACGAAGACAACATTGCTGTTCATACTTGCCTTTACCCTGGGGTTACTGAATTGCTTTCAACGCTAAACGAACAGAAGATCCCTTGGGGGGTTGTAACAAACAAGCCAGAAGGTTTAACACGAAAGTTATTACCCCACTACCCTGAGTTCGAAAAATGCTTATCACTTATTGGCGGCGACACTTTTGTCAATAGAAAACCACACCCAGAGCCAATCCTTAAAGCCTGTGAAGAAATATGCGTTCCCAGCGAACAGTGTTTATATGTAGGTGACGCTTTACGTGATATTGAAGCAGGAAATAGCGCAAACACAACCACGGTTATCGCAAAGTGGGGTTATATCTTAGCGGGTGAGGATTGTAAAAACTGGCAAGCAGACTATCATGCTGAAACGCCATTAGCCGTATTATCGTTTATTAAATAACATATCGATGGAATTAACCGTTTAACCAGTAAATTATCAAGTGAGTTACCGATACATTAATAAAAAGCCACTGTTAAAGTGGCTTTTATTCGGTTCAGCTACATTAACGTATTGATAACGTAATGAGCTTGGCAGCGTAACGTTTGTTAATCAAGATGATCTGGACCAACACGTACCACCAACTTGCCAAAGTTCTCGCCTTTCAATAAGCCAATAAAAGCACTTACCGTGTTTTCAAGGCCTTCAACTCGGTGTTCTTTATGCTTTATCTCGCCAGCTATTAACCATTTCACCATTTGCTCACTAAACTCGTTGTAACGATGGCCATAATCATCAAAAACGATAAAACCTTGCATCTTAATACGCTTAACAAGAAGTGTGCCCATTAATAACGAAAGTCTGTCGGGTCCACTGGGTAATTCAGTTGCATTGTACTGAGAAATCAAACCACACACAGGCACGCGTGCACAACTATTTAATAGTGGCATAACTGCGTCGAAGACTTTTCCACCAACGTTTTCAAAGTAAACATCAATGCCTGATGAGCAAGCGGTTGCTAATTGCTCGGCTAGGTTATCGCTTTTATGATCTAAACAATCATCAAAGCCTAATGTTTCAACCGCATATTTACACTTAGTCTCGCCACCCGCAATGCCTATAACTTTACAGCCTTTTAATTTGGAAATTTGGCCCACTAGACTGCCAACAGCACCTGTTGCCGCAGCAACAACGACTGTATCACCTGCTTTTGGCTGACCAATATCAAGTAAGCCCATATAAGCAGTTAACCCTGGCATGCCTAGCACACCTAAGGCATGTGAAGGTTCAGCCATATTGTTATCAAGTTTAAGTAATTCACTGCCATTTATAACGCTATAATCTTGCCAACCACCAAAAGCGACAACCCAATCACCTTTTTTGTAATCGTTATGGTTTGATTCCTCTACTCGACAAACACTACCACCAACCATTACGTCATTTAATCCAACAGGGTCTGCATAAGACTTAGCATCACTCATTCGCCCGCGCATATAAGGGTCAAGTGAAAGAAACACAGTACGAAGCAATACTTCACCTGCGTTAGGTGTAGGTTTTTCGCTGCGCACAAGGCTAAAATTTTCAGCTGTAGGTGCGCCAAAAGGACGCGATGCCAAAGTCATTTGGCGATTGATATCCGTTGTTTGAGTCATATTAATTCCTATTATAAAGGGGCAAAGAAGCGATAAAGAAAGTGTGGTTAAAACAGGCTAAATCTGAAGTTAGCCTGTGTGATAGATAAAGCGGTGCGTGGATATTTTTAATTAAACAACGCACCGTTATACTTACAGTGCTTGAGTTAAAATTTCGCGGCTTATGTCTAAGGTAATATCGCCTTTTTCACCCAGTGCTGTCATACCATGTTGTGCTAATCGTTCAACCAGTAAATCAAGATCACTGCTACCAAGGTTTACGTCGGATAAACGCGTTGGTACTTGCATTTTCTCAAAAAACTGTTCAGTTAAACGAATAGCTTGATCAATACGCGTATTATCATCGCCTTCATTTATCTGCCAAACGCGTGATGCATATTGAAGTAATTTTTCACGTTTTTGCTCACGACGGACTTTCATTACGGCAGGTAACACGATAGACAAGGTACGTGCGTGGTCAATACCAAAGGCTCCCGTTAATTCATGGCCTATCATATGTGTCGACCAATCTTGTGGAACACCCGCGCCGATCAGCCCATTTAACGCCATAGTAGCCGACCACATGATATTAGCTCTAACATCTAGGTCATCTTTAGTTTCTGGAGCTAGTGCTTTGGGTCCCTCTTCAATCAAGGTTTGTAATAAACCTTCACTAAAACGGTCTTGCACTTTGCCATTAACATTATAAGTTAAGTATTGCTCAATGGTATGAACAAAAGCGTCAACAACACCATTACCAATTTGACGATCAGATAATGACAATGTCACACCGGGATCGAGTACAGCGAACAAAGGGCGGACTAAAGGACTAGAGAAAGGCAGCTTGTTGCCATTACGTGTTACTACAGAATTGCCATTACTCTCAGAGCCTGTTGCAGGTAAGGTTAATACCGCGCCAATAGGTAGTGCTTTAGTGAACGTTTGCTGTTTAGCGAGAATGTCCCAAGGGTCATCACCCTCAAATAATGCAGCTGCAGCAATAAATTTAGCGCCATCAACTACAGAGCCACCACCAACGGCAAGTAAATAATCAATTTTTTCAGCTTTAATAATAGTTTGCGCTTTCATTAAAGTATCGTAGGTGGGGTTAGGTTCAATACCTGAAAATTCAAAGTAAGTATGTTCTTTAAGCGCATCAATGACTTGTTGATAAACACCATTGCCTTTGATTGAACCACCACCGTAAACAATCAATACTCTTGCGTCTAATGGTATTTCTTTTGAAATTGTTTTAATTTCTTCTGGGCCAAAATTAATTTTAGTTGGGTTTTGAAAATTAAAATTTAACATTTATATGTCCTTAAGCGTAAAGAATTAAGTCGATTAGCTAAACAGGTTAGCTAACCGAGTTGTCTGTTCGACGAATTTATGCAGTAAGATGAGCCAGTAATTTCTCAGCCGCTAATGCAGAGCTTGCTGGATTTTGACCGGTAATAATAAGGCCATCTTGTACAGCAAAGGCATGCCAGTCTTGCGCCTTTTGGTACTCACCGCCACGCTTAATGAGTTCATCTTCGAGTAAGAAAGGTACAACTTCTGTTAATTGAACAGCTTCTTCTTCGCTGTTAGTAAAACCAGTCACTGCTTTACCTTTTATGGCAAAATCACCTGAGGCTTCTTTAACATTCAATAAAGCTGCACTGGCGTGACAAACAGTAGCAACGGCTTTATCTGCTTTGAGAAAACTCTCAATCAAATTGATTGAGTCAGTATTATCAGTAAGATCCCATAATGGACCATGACCACCTGGATAAAAAACAGCATCAAAGTCAGCTTCGTTAATTGAAGACAATTTTACTGTTGCAGCAATTTTAGCTTGCGCTTCATTGTCTGCGTCATAACGGTCTGTAGCCGAGGTTTGAAAATCTTCGAGTGTACTTGTTGGGTCAATAGGTGCTTGACCACCTTTAGGGGTCGCCAGTGTTACTTCAACACCCGCATCGATAAAAGCGTAATACGGGGCTGCAAATTCTTCAACCCAAAAACCTGTTTTTTGGCCTGTGTTACCAAGTTCATCGTGTGAAGTAAGTACCATCAATATTTTTTTAGTCATTATCATTCATCCATTTATAAGTAAGTGAGTATAAGTTGAGTGTGTTTCTATTTTCTATGCCCGTAGTATATGCCTAAGAACAAAAATGAACAATGCAGATAAAATTGACATCATTGTATCAATTATTGATACAATGATGATTAAGTAAGCAATTAGCCATGTGTTTTTAATTACTAGGTCATATTATGGATATTTCATTTGAACAGCTTAAAAGTATGGTTGTTTTTGCGCAAGTCATAGAGCAAGGTAGCCTAAGTGCTGCAGCTAAACATTTAGGGTTATCTCGAGCAGTAGTGAGTTATCATCTAAAAAAGCTTGAAGCACAACTCGAGGTAAAGCTACTTAATCGCTCTACACGTTCTATTAACCTTACTGAAGCAGGCCAAGCATATTATGAACGCTGCCGCGTTATTGCCGAGCAAGCCAGCGCAGCCAACCAACAAATTGAAAACTTCAAAAATGAACCCATTGGACTCCTTAAAATAACGTGCCCAGTAAACGTTGGTTTACAAACAGTTGTTCCTGCACTCAACGAGTTTAAGAAAATTTACCCTAAAATTGCACTTGATGTCATGCTAACAGATGAAGTTGTTAATATTATGAAAGAAGGGATCGATTTGGCCATTCGGGGTGCACCCTTACCTGATTCTGGTTTGCAAGCCAGTAAGCTTGCAACATTAGAAACTTGCCTTTGTGGCGCTCCTGAATACTTCCTTCAATTTGGCCGGCCCACTAAACCTGCAGATTTAAGTGACCATCAATGGGTAATTTACAAATTAACATCTGGGGTATTAACCCTAACGAAGGGCAGCCGTTCGTTCAGTGTTACCATGAAAGGTAGTATAAGTACCAATAATGCAGCAGCACGTACTGCCTTTGTTGAGGCAGGACATGGTTTAGGCCGTATCCCAACTTACGATGCATGGCCAAAAATAAAAGCAGGTACCTTAGAAACGGTAATGGATGACTATGCGCTCAGCGATATCAATGTTTATGGCGTATTCCCACCTGGTACAGCCAACTCTAAAAAACTCAGACTACTCCTTAATTTTTTAAAAGAATATTTCACCAGCCAAAACAAAACCAAGAAACAATAAATACACTGACTAAATGAGAATATCACCTTACCTACTTGTCTTTATTATAAAGTAGCTAAAAGGTGAACAACTTTACCTCAACGTTTTTATTGGTGTATTCATTAACGTGTAAAGATTATACAACCTGTTATGGGAATATGATGAAAAACCATAACAGCAGCGATATCGTTCATTTAGTGTCCTTCTTGTTCAAAAAAAAGCAACTCACTGTTTTTGTTGACAATTAACTTTTATCTTACAAATGTAGTGAGCAGAGATGAAATTTATTTTAAAAAAAATTTATCAATAAAAATTAATTAAAATAAACGTTGCGTTTTTGTAATATCAAAAATAAAAAGCACTACTAAGTTAGTCGTTACTAACTGAAATTTCACTCTAAGGAAAGTTATTAAAAACTCTGCTTTTTATCACTTGCAAAAACAACCAAACCTCATTATCTTGTGATCAGTTTTTAGAAAACCCCTACATATAGTGTATTTGTTGTTCAGACGAATTTTTGTGCTGTTCTATATTTTAGGGGAAATATAATACTGATAAGTGTTCACTTAACGTGCTTCTAATTAACAACGTTAGGTAAATAAAGCGACCAGCATAATTAATAAATTACAGGTTTTTCATGACTAATAATCTTTTTGTAAGTAAGCGTAATGGCAAAAAAGAACTCATCGATTTAGAAAAAATTCATAAAGTTATCACTTGGGCTGCTGAAGGCCTTGATAACGTGTCAGTGTCACAGGTTGAATTAAAGTCTCATATTCAATTCTATGACGGCATTAAAACTGCTGATATTCATGAAACGATTATTAAAGCTGCCGCTGACCTTATCTCAGAAGAAACACCTGATTATCAGTATTTATCAGCACGCTTAGCTATTTTTCACTTACGCAAGAAAGCCTACGGCCAATTTGAACCGCCTAAATTATTTACCCATGTTGTCAATATGGTAGAAAAGGGTAAATATGATGAACATCTTCTAACTGATTACAACGAAGCAGAATTTGAACAAATGGAGAGATTTCTTGTTCATCCTCGTGATTTAGACTTTAGTTACGCCGCAGTCAAACAGTTAGAAGGTAAATACCTTGTTCAAAACCGGGTAACGGGTGAAATTTACGAAAGTGCTCAGTTTTTATATATCTTAGTGGCCGCTTGTTTATTTGCTAAATACCCTGTTGAAACGCGTTTAAAATATGTTAAAGGTTTTTATAACGCTATTTCAACCTTCAAAATATCGCTACCTACACCTATTATGGCTGGGGTACGTACGCCTACGCGTCAATTTTCATCGTGTGTATTAATTGAATGTGGTGACAGTTTAGACTCAATAAACGCGGCTTCTAGCTCTATTGTCAAATATGTTTCACAACGAGCAGGTATTGGTATTAATGCGGGCCGTATTCGTGCTTTAGGTAGTTCAATACGTAACGGTGAAGCATTTCATACCGGTTGTATACCGTTTTTCAAACATTTTCAAACGGCTGTTAAAAGTTGTTCACAAGGCGGAGTTCGAGGTGGTGCAGCAACATTATTCTACCCACTTTGGCACTTAGAAGTTGAAAGCTTACTGGTCCTTAAAAATAATCGTGGTGTAGAAGAGAATCGTGTTCGTCATTTAGATTATGGTGTGCAATTCAATAAGCTTATGTACACTCGTTTAATTAAAGGTGAGTCTATTACTCTCTTTAGCCCGAGCGATGTTCCTGGTCTTTACGATGCATTTTTTGAAGACCAAGATAAATTTGAAGCCTTGTATGTAAAATATGAAGCTGATGACTCAATTCGTAAAAAATGTATTAAAGCCATTGAGTTATTTACTTTGTTTGCTCAAGAGCGCGCCAGCACAGGTCGAATTTATTTACAAAATGTTGACCACTGTAATACGCATAGTCCCTTTGACCCTAAACAAGCGCCTATTCGTCAAAGTAACTTGTGTTTAGAAATCGCGCTGCCAACACAGCCAATGAATGACATCAATGATCCAAACGGCGAAATAGCACTTTGTACCTTGTCAGCCTTTAACTTAGGTGCAATAGAAAGTTTAGATGAATTAGAAGGATTATCAGATTTAGCGGTTCGAGCACTCGATAGTTTACTTGATTATCAAAACTATCCAATGCCAGCTGCATACAATGCCACTATAGGTCGCAGAACATTAGGTATAGGCGTAATAAACTATGCTTACTACTTAGCTAAAAATGGCGTCTTTTACTCAAACGGTAGTGCAAACAATTTGACTCACCGTACTTTTGAAGCGATACAATTTAATTTGTTGAAAGCTTCAAATGAATTAGCGAAAGAAAAAGGGGCTTGTCCTAAGTTTAATGAGACACGCTTATCGCAAGGTATTTTACCGATTGATACTTATAAAAAGACCATCGACGATATTACCGGCGAACCTCTTCACCTTGACTGGGAAGGTTTACGTGAGAGCATTAAAAAACATGGCGTGAGAAACTCAACTGTTTCAGCGTTAATGCCATCAGAAACCTCTTCACAAATTTCAAATGCAACAAACGGTATTGAACCACCACGTGGTTTGATCAGCATCAAAGCAAGTAAAGATGGTGTTTTAAAACAAGTGGTACCTGAGTACCAAAGATTAAAGCATAACTATGAATTACTTTGGAATATTCCAAGCAATGAAGGCTATTTACAATTAGTAGGCATCATGCAGAAATTTATTGATCAAACAATTTCTGCAAATACTAATTACGACCCTGCCCGATTTGAAGGTGGAAAAGTGCCTGTTAAGCAAATCCTTAAAGATATACTGACCGCTTATAAATTAGGCGTTAAAACCATGTATTACCATAATACACGCGATGGTGCCTCTGAAGATATGCTTGGATTAGAAGAAGACTGTGAAGGCGGCGCGTGTAAAATATAGTTACGTGCACAAAAAGCAAGCTTCATTGCTTATTTAGCAATGAAGCTGCTGGCATGTTCAGTAATAAAAATCATTTTAAAAAGTAAATTTCGATAACAAGCCTCGACCATCATGCGTGTTATCAAGGAGAAATAGATGTCCTACACTACGTTTAACCAAGTTCCTAATAATGCGCTACTCGAGCCAATGTTTTTAGGGAACAGTGTCAATGTGTCACGATATGATCAGCAACGTTTTATTGCTTTTGAAAAGCTTATTGAAAAACAGTTATCATTTTTTTGGCGTCCCGAAGAAATAGATGTCTCAAAAGACCGCTCTGATTGGCAGAGTTTAACGCCTTCAGAAAAACATATCTTTATTTCAAACCTAAAATATCAAACATTACTTGATTCTATGGCAGCACGCTCGGTGAATGCGATGTTTTTACCTCTTGTTTCTTTACCCGAAGTAGAAACTTGGGTAGAAACATGGGCGTTCAGTGAGACGATTCATTCGCGCTCGTATACACATATTTTACGGAATCTGTTTTCAGACCCGAGTGAAATATTTGATGACATCGTTGTTAATCCTGCCATATTAAAGCGTGCGTCAAGTATTTCTAAATACTTTGATGCCGTGATCATCACCACACAGCTACTTCAGTCACAAGGAGAAGGTTCGTATGAAGTCGATGGTGAAATAATTGAAGTATCAACGCGCAAGCTTAAAGAGCGCTTATATCTTGCTGTTTGTTCGGTTAATGCCTTAGAAGCTATTCGCTTTTATGTTAGCTTTGCCTGTTCATTTGCTTTTGCCGAGCGTGAATTATTAGAAGGTAATGCTAAAATCATCAAGCTTATTGCCCGTGATGAGGCTTTGCATTTAACTGGTACCCAGCATATTTTAAACAACTGGCTATCTGGTAGAGATGACCCTGAAATGCAGGTCATTGCACAAGAAATGAAAGAGCAAGGGTTACAGATATTTCTTGATGTGGTTGAGCAAGAGAAAGAATGGGCACAGTATCTATTCAAAGATGGTTCGATGATTGGCTTAAATGCAGCGATCTTAAATCAATATATTGAATACATCAGTAATCAACGTCTAACCGCTATTGGTTTTGACGCACCATTTGACATTAAGAGCAACCCACTGCCATGGATGAATGCATATTTGGTATCAGACAATGTTCAGGTCGCCCCACAAGAAACTGAGATATCAAGTTACTTAGTTGGTCAGGTTGACTCTTCTGTTTCAAGTGATGATTTTGACGGATTCGATCTTTAATGACTTTAACCTTTAAATAAAGAACCTACTATCATGCTTTCTTATAACATCATTAGCACATTGAGTGCTTAAGTCTTTTAAAAATGAAAAGTGCTAATGATTGTTTAGCTTCACACAAAAAAAAACCGGTAGATACAACACTTTATAATATCAGTGTCGATAATAAAACTATTAAATTTCAAGCAAATGACAAAAGTTTGCTTGAATGCTTAGAGAATGCCAATGTAGAAGTGCATTATCATTGTCGTGATGGGTTTTGTGGTGCTTGTCGAGTTACGTTAGTTGAAGGCGATATTTCATACCCTCAGGGCGAGCCATTAGCTTTTATTGGTGAAGGTGAAGTACTCTCTTGTTGCTGCGTACCCAAGAGTGATATTAAACTTATTGTTGAGTGATTGAAAGAGCGACGAATAATAATGTTCAATGGTACCTTCATCAAGAAACATTTAATTTGAGAATTCAGGTACTTTTATCGTTTCAAAGATTAAAGTTTATCCGCTAATTTAACCTTAATGCCCGCGACTATTTTAACTAGTTCCAAAGCAACAGGTTGATAAAGTTGCTGATAGCTTGCTTTGTCTTCCACACTTATTGCACCATCTAATGCTTTGGTCAACTCAAACAACCGCATAGCTCCTAAAGAGCATGAAACCCCTTTTAAAGTATGCACTAAATGTTTACAGGCAGGTTGATCTTCACTGGTGATCGCCTGTTGAATTTTATCACCATCATTGAAATGGTCTTCATAAAACATCACTAATATTTCAGAAAAAAGTTCTTCATCACCCAATACATTACCAACACCCACCTGAAAATCTATACCTGGGTATTTATCTTCTGATGTACTTTGTAATATTTCACAAGAATCGTCAAGCATTACAGTCTTTATCTCTTCATTAATCTTAGTTTGATTACGCCCATTTTTCTTCGCTTGATATAAGCTAAGATCAGACTGTTTGAACAACTCTTCTAAGCTCATTTCAGCGTTTTTTCTCAATGATAAACCAATACTTACAGTTACTGATATTTTTTCATCATTGTTATCATCAGTAGATATTTTATTATTTTGTATCGAGAGTCTAAAGCGTTCACAGGCAGCAAAAGCATTTTTTACAGTAATATTTGGCATGAACACAGCAAATTCTTCACCACCAACTCGGCCAATAATATCGTATTCTCGAAAGCATTCACAAAGAATATGGGTAAATTGAATTAATACTTTATCGCCAGCATCATGACCATAATTGTCATTAACGGCCTTAAAAAAATCAATATCAAGCATCGCCATAACATACGGCAGGTTGGTACGCTTTGCTTGGCTAATCGCTTTACTGGCTAAATTTTCAAAAGCACATCTATTATTAATCCCCGTTAAGAAGTCTGTTTTAGCAAGAGACTCTAGTTCTAAGGTCTTTTCTAAAAGCCGAATAGACGTTTTGATTCTAGCTAACAAAACTTTTGGAATATAAGGTTTAGTTACGTAGTCGTCAGCGCCAGATTCTAGTGCATCAACAATTTTATCTTCATCATCTGAAGCCGATAGCATGATCACGGGTGTTTTCATAAATAAAGGGTGAGCCTTTACTTTCTTCAGCACGGCTAATCCTGAAAGACCAGGCATATACATATCTAATAAAATAAGATCAATGGCTTGTTCTTCTAAAACAGCCAAGGCGAGTTCACCCGATTCTGCGGTAAACACTTCATAACCGACTTCAGCTAAATCAAATTCTAAAAGCATGAGGGTATCTTTAGCATCATCCACAGCGAGAATGTTATATTTTTTCTTCAAATTCATTGTTTATCCTCAGAGTGAAGGTTCATTAGTTAACTTTTAGCGCTTAAAGCTTTTGTAACGTTTATATTTGAGCCGATGGCTCAACATACCGTATTATTGTGGTGATAGTCATTTAACAACGACTTTAAACACTCATAAATTTATGAAATAAATCAATAATATCATTATAAAAAAAAATTTACATTGCTTTAATTAACTCATTTTTAAACCCCGCCATGGCGTATAATTAAAAACGATGGGGTGAGCATCATCAATAAAAGCAGAGTAGAAGTAATAAGCTAGAATAAAATTTAACTATTATCAATTAAAAAACTTACCAACTCTTTAGAATTAAAAGGCTTTCTGAGTACCGGATAATGCCACTGTTTATCTTCCTCTGCAATATAACCACTGATTGAAAAAACACGAATATTGGGGAACTTAGCTTTCACAAGATCAACCGCTTCTCGACCCGAAATGTCGGGTAAAATCATATCTGTAATAAAAAAATCAAAAACGTGCTCACTGGATAATATTTTCATTAAACCCACTTTATTACTGGTATGTTGAGTTTTAACGCCCTCATTTTCTAAGTACAAAGCTACAAATTCAGCAATACTAACTTCATCATCTAAAATTAGAACTTTTTTTTCCTTCATATCTAATGGGCTTTTAATCGCTAGCGGAGCTTTTATTGGTGGGTTTGATAATACTTGGCACTTAAATATTAACGTGAAGTGCGCACCACCTAAGTGGCCATGCCCTTCAACTTGAATATGACCATTATGTTTATATATCGTACTGTAGACATTAGCTAAACCAATACCGTTGCCTTTATTAACTGATTTACTGCTGTAGAAGGGATCAAATACCTTTGTCAAATTACTTTGCTCAATACCTATACCGCTGTCTTCTACGTGAATTTCTAAATGTTTCTCCTTATTAATGTTCGCAGATATTTTAATTTCCCCAATGAGGCCTTTTTCGCGGATCGCATCTTGAGAGTTCAACACGAGATTGAGTAAGATATTAATAAATTCACCCTGAGGAAAATTTATTTCACAGCATACTTCATGAGTATTGATGCTGAAATCAATGGTTGACAGTAATAATTGCTTAAAAAGATACTGGTTATCAATAATATCTTGCATGGGGTCAAACTTGACCACTTTAATGGTTGGTTTTCGGGTAAAAGCTAATAAGCGCTCTGTTACGCTTTTACCTTTGTCAATTGCATTTTTTACCCGCTCAATATACGTTGAAATATCTTGTTCACCCTGGGCAAACTTAATTTCTAACATTTCGGTCGCGCCTAAGGCTACGCTGAGCACATTATTAATGTCATGGGAAACATTACCAAAAGTATTACCCAATAAAGCAAGTCGATTACTAATAAGTTGTTGCTGGTCCTTACGAAATTGATCTGTCACATTTTCAACAATCCAAATAAAAATTCCTTCATCAGCCTCATAAGTTACCGATAAGTCAAAAACAGTATTGTACTGATCAAAGCTAATATTCGTTTCTTTGAATTGACCACACTTTTTCGCTTTACGCTTAAAAGTAATATAATCCGTGATGCTGAAATTAATGTAATTAAAAAGCACTGAACTACTATGAGCAGTTTTTGGTGTAAGATCTTGATAAACAACATTGTCTTTGTCGTCAATAAAGAAAACAGGCACTTTTATTGTGTAGTTCACCATTGCTAACAATTTTAACTTTTCAAAAATATCTTCAGATTTAGTAATATCTTTAAACACCCCAAAGACACCGACCACCTCCCCCATCATATTCAATTCTACTTCGCCAAAACATTCCACTTTAACTTTTCTGCCACTTTTATGTTTTATGGCGCTTTTAAAGTGAAACCCTTGTTTGTCAATCATCGCTTTATCTAAATGATTTCGTACCTTATTTTGTTCATCTTCCAGATAAAAATCTAACACAGTATCTACATTTGGAACATAACTTGTGGGATCTACACCATGTATTTTATAGAGTTCTGTCGACCAATATAACGTTTTATTAAGGAAATCTAGGTGCCAATGTCCTGATTTATTTAAACGTTCCACAAGTAATAAGTAATTATTTCTCTCTTTTAGCTTTTCAACTAATTGGTGCTGATCTGAAATGTCTTTAACTGAACCAAACATTTTATATGCTCGATCGTCACTATATTCGATAATCTTACCAAAAATAGTGATCCATTTAGTCACTCCAAGCTCAGTCGTAATTGACAGTGTTAGATTAATGTAAGGTGTTTCACCCATAAGGTGTGCTTTAGCTTGTCGATTAAGGCTGGCTAAGTCTTCTGGTTTTAAGTGTTTTTCATAGAAAGACAGCGGACCTAAAAATGATTTTTTATCATAACCCAGCATAGCCATTACTTGGGCGGAATAAAGTATAGTTCCTTGGACAATATTCCATTCCCAAAAGGCTTCTTCTATACCATTTAATATTTTATGAGTATCCGTTGACAACGTTAACGACGTGATTTTACGAGGCGAGTTAGTTTGCTGATAATTAAGTTTATTCTTGCTCGTTTCACTTAAAAGTGAAACGGTAAGGTAGGCCATATAGCCATCAACCACTTTACTGACTTTTATTGTACAATTAAGCATTTTTTTCGATTTACTTAACAAAAATACAGCGCTACTCTTTAACATTCCCCCAGAAGGTTGCTGATTGTTATCAATTAATTCGACAAGGGAATCAACCGTTTTACCGGGCAAGAGCGTGTCTAATTTTTGTCCTTTTACCTCTAGCAATGAATAGCCAAAAAGTCTTTCTGTCCAGATATTACAGCCAGTGATCGTACCTTGATGATCTATTTGAATAACAGGGAAAGGAATACTATTTAGCGCTACCGTTAAATCATCAGAGACAGGCATCAAAACAATTCATCCTCTTCATTAATATCAACAGTTTCCTCTTCTTGTTGCAGATTAAGGACTTCAAGTTCATCAACACTGGCCAAGGCGCCATCAAGTAATTGTGTCACTTCAAGAAAATTTATATCGTCTTGTGAGTGTTTTTTCAAGGCCGTATGAACCAAGTTTGTTAAGTACTCTTCTTGCTCATCAGACATTTCTAGTACGTGAAAGCTCATCCCTATATTTGTGACAATCTCATTCATAACTTCTTGTTGATGATGCTTGGAGATAGCAATCATTTGCTTGGTCGCAGAAACGGCTTGTTGTATTTTACTTTGTACATGTACTAATGAATTTTTATAAGTAATAAAGGCAATGCGAGCACCAACACATTCAATGACAGATGCTAAAGCGTCTATATATATATCGGTATCAATAGCCCCTTCCTCTAAATTGAGGATGAGTATTGAGCAAAGAGGATGATTAAAAATAGTTCTAGAGCTAAAGCGATATAACCTGGGTTTCACTTTTAATAACTTCATTACATCGATTTCAACAGGAGAACAAAAGCCGTTTTTAGCACTAAAGAAAAGTGGTTTTTTCTTAATAGGATAAAAAGCGATGCAACCTTGTAAATTCATCGAATATAGAAACAAAAACAATTCATCTCTAATTTTTTCTAGGGTAAAGCAATGATTAAGACGAGAGGTTAGCTGCATACAGCTTCCATATTTAGACGCTTGTGCCATTGAAATATTAATCACTCTATCTTTTGAACAAATTTCTGTTTCAAAACTGTGAATTTTATCTTGATAAGAAATAAGCTTTTTAAGTTTGTTATTCAATGCGTTTAAAGAAATAGGTTTCGCAAGAAAATCATCCGCGCCACACTCTAGGCCTTTAAGTACGGCGTCTTCGTTTACTAATCCAGAATACAGTACAAATGAAGCTGCTACCGTATGTTGCTCTATTTTGCTTTTTATCCACTTGGAACCTTTATCATCACCAATGTTCTCATCAACTAAAGCAATATCAAAAACTTCATTGTTGCTGACAAATTTATCAGCTTCTTTGATGTTACTCACACACGTTACGTCAAAATTTTCGGCTAATGCTTCATAAAGTAATTCAAGGTAATCTTTGTCATCATCAATGATGAGTAAACGTGGTTTTTGCATAATAATTCCTTTTTTTATGAGATTTTAACTTTTAAAAAATAAATGTAAGGCATCTTATTGAAAGACTTGACAACAGTTGCGCCCTTGCTCTTTTGCTTTAAATCTTGCACCATAAATAGGCGTAAAAGGAAAAACAACCATAAACCCCTCTTCTTCAAAACCTGCTAATGAATCAGTTGACCGGTTAAGTGTTTCATTAGCACGTGTCGGCAATCTGCACTAAACCGCTTCTATTAAGGACTGTGTTAATGGGTCAAATTTCTAATTATTTACTGGCTTGATCATGTCTATTCGCAGTAGCCGCAACATGACCACTGTCAATGAACATGGCACTAACGACTTATCTAATAAATTTATTATCATCTACAACTAAAATATTCAAATTAATACCTTATTCCCTAAGACTTAATCAAAGTATTAATGCGATTAGGATGCCCACACATAAGATGCTTCAACAATTTTACCCTTTTCTTGAAAGTCTAAACTGTCACAAAGTTGCTCTACAAGTTCAATCCCCCGGCCACTAAGCTGTAGTTTATTTTCTCGCTTCTTTACTCTGTTATCATAGTATTTTTTGATATCAAACCCTTGACCACTATCATGTATTTTAATCATGATCCTCCCCCCATTTGGAAAAGGATAATGACTTATTTGTAGATCAATAAAGCCATGTTCTAAGTTTGTTAAACGCAGTTCTCGTTCTTTATAATATTGAGAAAAACCTTCTGCACTGGCTTTTAATTTAGAGTTTAAACCTAAGACACCATGGTCAAGTGCATTAACAAATAATTCAGAGAGTATGCTATATAAACTTTGCCAATGCTCAGCGTGCCCTTCGATTTCATTTATTTGATTCATTGCCATTGGAATGGGATTTATAGAGGCTAAGCGCTTACCACTCAATGTTAACTGCCAGTGCCACGCGAAATCTGTTGCTAAATAAATATCGTCAAGCTGTTGGGCTGAAATGTTGCTAATACCTTGGCTGGCAACGAGTACGTGTTCCCAGCCTCCACAAGGGATATCAATCAATGAGATGTCATCTTCTTGTGGCATAGTTTGGCAAAAATCATTAACGGCTTTGAGTACACATTCACTAACGTTATGAGTTATGATTCCCTGTATTGCCGCCTGCTCAAATCGCTCAAAATCAAACATTTCACCCTGCTCATTCCTCACTTCAACAATACCGTCACTGATCAAAATAATTCGATCGGTTTCTTCAATACTATAAATAGTTAATTGGCTATCCGGTAAAAGCTTAGGAAGAACACCTAATGGTGGATGACTTGATGATATTTTATGTTTTATCATTCCTTGTTCAGAAAATAAATAGGCATCAGGTAAACCTGCATTAAAAGCATAAACTGATGCATCGTGACTAGAAATACTTGCAAAGCCTGCCGCTAAAAATAAATCTGCGGGGAGTAAATCATAGAGTTGATGATTAATTTGATTAATAATTTCAAATAACAAAAAACCTTTCTTCGTCATTGCCCTGAATGTTTCAGCTAAAGGAATAGCGCCAATAGATGAGCGTAAACCGTGCCCAGTAAAATCCCCTAGCATGACATTAACATCGCCATTAGGAGATAAAGCGGTAAGTTGTATATCCCCACTAAATAATGCCGCGGGTTGTTTAATAATGCCAATTCGGTCAAGCGAGAAATTTCTTGCTTCAATCACACCAGACATTAATTGCTCAGCAAGTTCAGCGTCTTTTTGTTGCTCTTGTTGCAAAGTTTTAACTTGGGCGTATAAATCACTAATACGTTGAATTGATTTTATTTTTGCTTTAAAAACATCAGGTGAAAATGGCCGCACCAAAATACCGTCTCCCCCTGCGTCTATACACTCAATAAAGGCTTGATCAGTATCCATGCTCGTAATAAAAATAAGCGGGCAGAGGCTATGATCTTGCGATAAGCCTTTAATCTTCCTTGCTGCTTCATAACCATCCATAACAGGCATATTAATGTCCATTAATACTAAATCAGGCTTGTATTTAACATACATTTCAACACCACGAGCACCATCATTAGCTGTAAAAACGCGATAACCTTCTTCTTTTAATAAAACACTTAATACCTTGCATTGCATTGCAGAGTCATCAACGACTAACGCTAATTTAGTATCACTTTTTTCAGCTAACACTGCCATATACCCTAGAGTTCTATTGACAATAAACGGTGGAATTGAGCTATCTCTAAAATCTTATTAACGGCTTCACTGGGTTTACTAATAACTACTTTTCCTGAATAGTTTTCTGCATGATCTTTAAGTAATAAAATCATGCCTAAAGCTGAGCTGTCCATGTAAGTCGTATTTAATAGATATATTGTGAATACCGTATTTTTTTCTTTACAATTTATATAGGCATCGCGAAAATGTTGGTGTAATGAAAAATCAAACCTGCCATCGATACTAATTTCTATATTTTTTTTATCTTCGGATACTTTCTTTTTAACATTCATAGTTGTTCCTAGTATTTAAAAATCAAAATAACTCAACATCACCTTCATTCATAGATGACTGGGATACACTCCTTCGCTCGTTGTCGTATTGAGATTGTTCAATGAGCACTTGGCATTGATGCTGTAAGGCTTGTAACTCTTGGTAAGTATTACCTTTACTGATTTCAAATCCTACAATAATTTTATTAAGTGCTGAAATAGTTCGAGTATTACTTTTTAGTGATGAAAGGGCTTGACGAGTTAAATCTTCAAACTGCAATGAACGTATACCTATAGCGACTGTTTCTGCGATTTTAGGTGATAGTCCGGCGAGTTCTTCAATAATAGCATTGGTTTTAATGTTAGATTCACCCATGTGTTCAACCATCATACTCACTCTACTTTTAGCTTCAAGTGTTGCAGTCATATCTGCTGAAGCCATCACCTGAACCGAATTTTTTAGCTTTTCAATAATAGTTTGCGCAGACGATATTTTTTCACGAATATCATTATTAAGCTCTGTAGAATTAAATGACAATGCTCTTACTTCACTTGCTACAACAGCAAAGCCTCGTCCTGCATCCCCTGCTCTCGCTGCTTCTATAGCGGCATTAAGGGCCAATAAATTTGTTTGGCTTGCTAAACTTTCAACTTGTCCTAATAAGCTAAAAATACCTTCAAGCTGCTTACTCATGTTCTCAGTAAATGACATTGCCTCTGCACTTTGTTCACTCGTGGTGATAATGACCTGCACAAAAGTATCTAACGTCTCACTTGAATCCTGAACAAAAGACTCGACGGTGGTTCCTTCCTCATCCACAGTTCCCTGACGATTACCAATCGCTGCATTAAGCATGACTTGCTGTTCATCACTTAAACTTTTTAAATATTTAAAGCTATCTGAAATTCCCGTAGTGGCCTCTTCTATTAAGATAGTTGCTCTATCAACTTCGGTATCAACAATTTCCATTTGTTGGGAGAGTAAATTCGCTATTTTTGTTAAGGTGAGTTTAATTTCTATGCCATGCGTTTGTTGACTATCATCAAGACAACTATCGCTAGAGGTCATTTCTGAAAGCGTAGAGTAGCGATATAATAAAATTAAAATAATTGACAGTAATAATGTCAGGGTTATTGATAAATAACTTATCTGAAAAAACATAAGGTCTGTAAGTATTAAGCCAACAATAAGCAGCCCAAATCTTAATAATTGTATTTGCTTACTTTTCATACAACACCTCTTTCATACTGTTTCTATCAAGTGCGGCGTGATCTAATATTGCCTTGGGGATATTTAAGAGTGAACACTCTTTTACCTGCGCATTTAACGCATGAGCACTTCCTGGCATCCCCCAAATTAAACTACTCGCTTTATCTTGAATTATAGTCATTGCACCAGCATTTTTTAAATTTAATAACCCTTTTGCTCCATCTTGCCCCATTCCCGTTAATAAAATGGCTTGTACATTGTTAGCTATAGGCACTAACGTATTAAACAAAACGTCAACGGCAGGTTTATGTCTATTAACATGAGGAGAATCTTCTAGGATACAAAATAATGCCCCACCTTTACTTTCTACTTTAAGGTGCATATTTCCAGGTGAAATATAAACATGCCCCTCTTTAATTTTTTGTCCATGCCTTGCTTCTTGAACATTAACAGCACAACAACCATTCATACGTTCAGCATATCTCGCACTGAATGTTTCAGGGATATGTAAAGTTATAACGATGGGGGGCGAATTGCTGGGCAAAGCCGTTATAATCGCTTTTATTGCTTCAGTACCACCCGTTGAAGCGCCAATTGCCACTAAATGGTTTGCACGTTGACTACCTTTAAAAGGTACAACGCTAGGATGTGTAGATTTTGACATAGCACTGTTGAGTTGATAAGTCTTGTTATTAACCGTTGCGGCAAATTTTATTTTTCTTAATAACGTTTCTTTAAAGTTATATTTACTTGTAATAAGTTCTTCAAAACTCGGTTTTGCAATAAAATCAATCGCTCCTAGTTCTAGAGCTTCTAGTGTTATATCTGCACCTTTGGTGGTTAGTGTTGATAACATTACTACTGGCATGGGATGCAGTCGCATTAAGTTTTTTAAAAAAGTAAGACCATCCATCTTTGGCATTTCAATATCTAAAGTTAGTACGTCAGGTTTTAACTTCTTAATTTGCTCTCGGGCAATAATAGGATCTTTAGCTTCTCCAACAACTTCAATTTCAGGATCATCTTTTAATACCTCATTAATAACCGCACGAATAACGGAAGAATCATCAATAATGAGTACTTTAATTGCTTTCATTTAACTAACCTCCAAAACTTCATCGTTATGATCAAAATAACTCTATATCTCCTTCAACCGGTGATTGGTCAATAAGACTACGATAAGCAATCTCTCTACGTACAATCGTATCGTTGTGTAAATTATCAATCGTTTTAACAAAAGCTCGGCCACTGATGGGTTCAAATAAAACTTTTCGTGGATAAAAAGAACCTACGTCTGAGCTTTCTATGGGGATACTTTCATCAGCTAAATATTTTAAAACAAAGCTAATATTTCTCTCCCCAACATCAGACATTTTCTTTAATACTTTACCTCCACCAAACACTTTTGCTCGTAAATTTATTTTTAGCCCTCCATTTTTTAAAATCATATTGATAAGATGTTCCATTGCAAAGTTACCATAACGATTAGCATCCGATGCCATTCCTCGTTGCCCCCAATCGACTTCATGTGCTTCTTTATCGGTAAGTGGTAGCATAAAATGATTCATTCCACCGATCCCGCTTTTTTCGTCCCATATGCAGGCTGAGATACAAGAGCCTAAAGTTGTTGCAATAGCGACATTATCTCGGGTTATGTAAAACTCACCAGGAAAAATTTTAGCAATCACTTGTTTTCTTTTTTTATCCCAGTAATGATTTACATGAACAAATTCTGGTAAACAATGTTGTAAACATTGTTCAACATGGCTGCTGTTCTGTCGATTTAACACCATAGTTTTTTATTCACTTGTATAGAGCGACTAAAATGCTTTTCTAAAAATGGTACGCCCAACACTTTCAAAATATACTTGGTGTTTACCTAAATTTTCACTGTGTCCTAAAATAAGTAAACCACCTGGCGCTAACATTTCATAATAACGGGTAAATAATTCTTGTTGCGTTTTGTTATCAAAATAGATAATAACGTTTCGGCAAAAAATAATATCGAATGGGCCTTTCATTGGCCAATGGTGTAATAAATTCAATTTTTTAAAGGTAATAAGTGATTGTAACTGTTTTACTACTTTTACTTTATTTTCATTAATTCCAATACCTTTATTAAAATACTTTTCTTTAAATTTTCTTGGTACATCTTCAATACGTCGCTCATCATAAGTTCCTTCTATACCCGTTTCTAAAACATTACTATCAATGTCTGTCGCAAGTATTTTTACGTCCCATTGACTTAGATGACTTTTCATTGCTTCAAGTAGAGTAATAGCAATACTGTAGGGTTCTTCACCCGTAGAGCTTGCTGACGACCAAATACGGAGTCGTTTAGGGCCCGGTGAATTATTTCGCATCAACATTGGTATTTCATATTGAGACATATAGTCAAAATGATGTTGTTCTCGAAAAAAACTGGTTAAATTTGTGGTGATAGCATTGATAAAGTAGTCTTTCTCTTGTTCAACATTTACCTTTAACAATTCACAGTAAGCTGTAAAGGATGAAATTTTACGTTCGCGAATAATACGAGTAAGCCGCCGATAAACCATTTCTTTTTTGCTGGCATTGATCACAATGCCAGCGGTGTCATAAACAAATTGACAAAGAAAATTAAAGTTATCATTACTTAATTGAAACGCTCTATCACGTTGCATCACTTAGAATATACTCTAGAACTCTTCCCATTCTTGATCAGTTGCTGTTTTTGTTCGGGTAGTTCTTGCCCTAGGTGCTAGTCTTGTTGATTGTCTACTCGACGGTTGTCTGCTTGTTGGCCTTCTACTTGCTGGCGGTGAACGACGCACAGGCGTTTTAATTTCTGGTTCATCATCTTCGCCCGTATTAAAGAAAGCAACTTGGTCAAGAAGCGCTTGAGACTGTTCTTCCATTGACTTACTAGAAGCGGCGGCTTCTTCCACTAATGCTGCATTTTGTTGAGTCATTTCATCCATCTGGCTAACCGCTGCGCTGACTTCGCCAATACCCGCTGATTGTTCTTTGCCGGCACTGTCAATATCACTAATCATTTTACTGACTTCTTCTATAGCATTAACAAGCTCAGTAAAGGTTTGTCCTGTTTCATCAACGAGCTTAGTACCTTGTCCTACGGCTTCTACGCTGTCGTTTATCAAGCCTTTAATTTCTTTAGCTGCGCCTGCTGAACGTTGTGCTAAGTTACGAACCTCTGCAGCAACCACTGCAAAACCACGACCTTGCTCGCCCGCTCTCGCAGCTTCTACCGCCGCATTAAGTGCTAATAAATTGGTTTGAAAGGCAATTTCATCAATAACACTAATAATATCAGCAATTTTTTTGCTCGACTTATTAATATCACTCATTGCGGTGATAGCATTTTTCACAACAGCGCCACCATTACTCGCTTTGTCCATAACAGAGGCTGACAATTTACTTGCTTCTGACGCATTTTCTGCATTTTGTTGTACGGTACTGGTTAATTCTTCCATCGCTGAGGCGGTTTCTTCAAGGCTAGAAGCTTGTGATTCTGTTCTATGACTCAGTTCATTATTTCCTTCAGCAAGCTCACGCGCTGAATCAAAAACATGGGTTGATGCGCTACGTATATCCCCAACCATATTACTCAATACATCAATAAACTCATTGATAGATGTGCCAATAATACTAAACTCACCGACTAATTCTGTTTCAATATATTGTGTTAAATCACCTTCAGAGAGGGTCATCAAGGTTTCTTTAATTTTAGCAATAGCTTGCTTTCGCCCGGTAATGTCTGATGCATACTTAACCACTTTCATGGTATTACCATTTAAATCTAAAATCGGATTATAAGACGCTTGGATCCAAACTTCTTTCCCCCCTTTACCTATACGCAGATATTCGCCGCTGTCGAATTCACCACGATTAAGCTTTTGCCAAAATTGCTGGTATTCAATACTTGATTTATGAGCAGCTTCAACAAATAAGCTATGGTGTTGCCCTTGTATTTCACTCAGCCTGTAACCTAACGCTGACAAAAAATTGTCATTGGCGGTAATAATGGTGCCGTCCATATTAAATTCAATCACCGCTTGTGACTTACTAATGGCAGATATTTGTCCAGAAAAATCGGCATTTATTAATTTTTGAGCGGTTACGTCAGTGGCAAATTTTACAACTTTAAAGGGTTTACCGTTTAAATCTAAAATAGGATTATAAGACGCCTGTATCCACACCTCTTTACCCCCTTTTCCTAAACGCTTATATTCTTTTGATTCATACTCACCACGATTTAAACTTTCCCAAAAAAGTCGATATTCCACACTTGCTTTAAAGTCAGGTTCGACAAACATGCTGTGGTGCTGACCTTGCACTTCTTCTAAACTATAACCTAACGTTGATAAAAAGTTTTCATTGGCGGTAATAATAGTACCATCCATATTAAATTCGATAACGGCTTGTGCTTTATTAATCGCTTCAATTTGTCCTGAAAAACCTGCGTTCTTTAGTTTTTGGGCAGTTATATCCGTTGCAAACTTAATGACTTTATAGGGTCTACCCTCAGCATTAAGAATAGGATTATAAGACGCTTGTATCCAAACTTCTTTACCACCTTTTCCGAAGCGTTTATATTCTTTAGATTCAAACTCCCCACGATTTAAATTTTCCCAAAAAGCGCGATATTCTGCGCTTATTTTAAACTCATGATCGACAAACATACTATGGTGCTGACCCTGTACTTCTTCTAAACTGTAACCTAAGGTCGATAAAAAGTTTTCATTAGCGGTAATAATTGTACCGTCCATGTTAAATTCAATCAGTGCTTGAACTCTATTAATCGCTTCTATCTGAGCCAGCATATCTGAGAATTGCAATTCTTTAGCTTGCTCAACTGAAATTTCGGTATCTTTATCCATGGTCGTATCATTCCCTATCAATTTAATTTTATCTTTTGTTGTTATACGATTAAGCACTAACTCAATAATAATGCTCTCTGCTAAACGTTTAATTACTGATATCCAAGCTCTTTTAAGCGTTATTTTTAATGCTTTATCGAGTACGCGTGCTAATATTTGCAACAGTACAGTTTCAACATCTTCTCGATAATCTTTTGCTGCACTTGTCCTTATGAGTAGTTGTCGTTGTGCTTTTTCTTTTGTTGCACTCATTGGTTTTAATAAACTGATTTCACGGTCTACTAAACAGATAAAGTTTTGATTGTCGTTTTCTTTTTCTTTCTTTGTCTCTTTAAATAACCTGGCTATATCAGGTCTTAATGTAAATAACTGCTGATAAAAAAAAGAGCCTACATTAGGAGAAAGCGTCACTACGTTTGGCCAACTTTGTTGAACTAAACTGATCTGTTTCGCCGTCATCGTTATTACTCTCTTAGTTATCTGACTATGGTCTGTGCTAGAAATATTTTAGTTGTCTCTTAATAACTTTATTCAATGCTTACCTTTATTTCATTGAATAAAGTCATAAATAATCAGACCTCTTCAGCTTTACTTTCTACGTGATACAACTCGTTTTGATCTAATAAACTATGGCTATCTAATAAAATAATAAGCCTCTCCTCAATTGAGGCTAAACCTTGTAAAAAACAGCGGTCAATTTTATTACCAAAGGTAGGAGGCGTTCGTATAGATTGTTTATCGAATTTATACACTTCTGAGACAGCGTCGACCACAATACCCACCACCATTGTTTTTTGACTATTTTGATTACGCAAAATAATAGTGACAGTTTGCTCGTTATAGGCGAGTGGATCTTGCCCGAAACGCTGGCGTAAATCAATTATTGGCACAATAATGCCACGCAAGTTGATCACACCTTTTATATAATCTGGCTTATTTGGCAGTTCGGTAACAGAACTCCAAACGCGTATTTCTTGTACACACAAGATGTCGACACCATACTCTTCGCCATTTAAAATAAAGGTGAGATACTCTTTTTCTTGTTCCATGTTATCTTCCTTTATTTAAATTAACTGATGTTTTTCAATTTCTTGCAGGGTATTTACATTAAGTAAAGTGACCACGTTTTCGCCAACATTGACTAAACCGTCAAGATAATTTTGGGGTACACAACCACCAAAAGCGGGTGCAGGTTTTATTTCATTGACTTCAACATTAAGCACATCAGAGACGGCATCAACAACAAAACCTATCGTTCTGGTTTTATTTTCAGTCTCTACGGTTAAAACTATCACCACCGTTGTTTCACAATAATTCGCTTCACCAATATTAAATTTCATCCGTAAATCAACAATAGGCACAATAATACCGCGCATGTTGATCACACCTTTTATGTAACCAGGTGAATTAGGGATACGCGTTGGATTTTCCCAACTACGAATTTCTTCAACACATAAGATATCAACTGCGTACTGCTCATCAGCCAATAAAAAAGTGAGGTATTGTTCACCACTGGTTATAAAGTCAATACCTTCAAGGGAATACTCCCCTTCTACAGGTACTTCATCTGCTAACATTTGAATATCCATTAAGAGATAACTCCTGCAGATATTGACGGAGTAACGTGAGACTGGTTTTGTTGATTACTTTGAGCTTTTGATAGCGCCATAGTAATAATACCTGGCACGTCAAGGATCATCGCAACAGAACCATCACCAAGAATTGTTGCCCCCGAAACACCTTCAACCTGCTGATAATTATCATTTAAACTTTTAATAACCACTTGCTGCTGGGCGAGTAAATCATCAACCATCAAACCAATTTTTTGTCCGTCAGCTTCAACAACAACCAGTAAACAACGTTCAATGTGTTCAAATTCACAAGGGATGTTAAATAGCTGATAAATAGGGATAACAGGAACGTTGTCTTCCCTAAGTCGGTAAAGTAACATGTCACCTGAAACACGATTAATGAGCGTTTTTTGTGGCTGCAAAGATTCAACAATCGTGATTAATGGAATAATATAAACTTCCCTGCCAACCCGGACTAGCTGACCATCAAGAATAGCCAAAGTCAGTGGTAAATTCACACGAAAAGTACTGCCTTTTCCTTGCTCAGATTCAACTTGTATTCGCCCGCCTAGCGATTGAATATTCTGTTTAACGACATCCATACCGACGCCACGACCCGAGATATCACTGAGTTCTTTTGCCGTAGAGAAACCGGGTTCGAAGATCAAATCAAAAACTTGACTATCGGTTAACGTTGTACTTTCATCAACTAAACCTTTTTCAAGCGCTTTATTAAAAACAGCTTGGCGATCAATGCCACCACCATCGTCACTGATTTCAATAACAATACTCCCACCTTGATGATAGGCATCCAGTATAATTGTGCCCTTTTCAGGCTTACCGTTCGCTAATCGAACTTGTGCAGACTCAATACCATGGTCAACAGCATTACGTACTAAATGCACAAGGGGGTCGCCAATTTGTTCCATCACAGTTTTATCGAGTTCTGTTTGCTCACCTTTAAGAATAAGCTCAATTTCTTTTCCTGTTTTTTTAGATAAGTCATGAACGAGCCTTGGAAAACGATTAAATGCAAAGCTAATAGGCAACATACGAATACGCATGACACTTTCTTGTAATTCTTTTGTATTTTGCAGGAGTTGCTCTAAACCTGCGTTAAGGCGTTCAACTTTTGATAAGTCAAAATCATTACCTAACTCAGACAACATCGATTGAGTAATGACCAGTTCACCTACTAAGTTGATTAAACTGTCAACTTTATCAACGCCTACTCGAATAGAACCTAAGTCATTTTTAGACTTACCTGCAGGCTTATCTACATTATTTTTTTGTGAAGGTTCGGGAGTATTTGTTGCTATTTTTGATGAAGTGACACAAAGCTCACTTAGGGTTGATTCGTCACTCACACCTTCAGCACTTGATACATCAACACTTATTTTACTGAGTTTAACGTTCTCTTCTTTAATCAGAATAAGTTCACATTCGTCTTCAACCCACTCAAAGACTTCTTTAATATCATCTTCACTCGCGTTTGAACGCAGTGTTAAACACCAACTTAAATAAAGTTCTTCTGCATCAATGTCATTAAGTGCGGGTAGTTCTTTAGCATTCGCTACGACAGTAATTTCGCCTAAATCAGCTAAAGCATTGAAAAGTAATAACGGGTCATTACCGGTTTGCACTAAGTGATGCTCTGGAATGAACTTTATTTGCCACGTTGTCATATCATTATTATTTTCAGTTGCCAGTTCATCAACATTTATGGTCACCACCTCACTAATGACACTTCCGCTTGAAGCTAATGTTTGCCTTAATAACCGAGAATTTTCAGCTATTTTTTCACTGTTGCACTCGCTTTCATCTCTTATGGCTTCAATTAACAAGCGCATGCAATCAACTGACTCTAAAAGTAATTCAACATCATCGGGGTCTATATTGCGACGACCATCACGCATTTCATCAAGTAAAGTTTCAACTAAATGCGTGAATTCTGTCACATGATTAAAACCAAACGTCCCCGCACCGCCTTTAATTGAATGGGCTGCACGAAAGATTGAATTAATTGTTTCATCATCACCTTGCTCTAAATTGAGCAAACTCGATTCCATTAATTCGAGGCCTTCAAAGCTTTCTTCTAAAAAGCTAGGAATAAATTGCGAGAGGTCTACGCTCATAATAGCTACCTAACAACCCGTTTAATGGTTGCTAATAATTTTTCAGGGTTAAAAGGTTTGACTAACCAACCAGTAGCGCCGGCAGCTTTGCCGCGCATTTTCATATCACCCGAACTTTCTGTGGTTAACATTAAAATCGGAGTGAATTTAAAGGTAGGTAACTTGCGCAATTCTTGGCAGAGTGTAATACCGTCCATGATGGGCATATTTACATCTGAAATAACAAGGTCAAACGTTCCACTTTGCGCTTTATTCAGGCCATCTTGGCCATCTTTTGCTTCAACAGTTTCATAGCCTGCACTTTTCAATGTGAAACTAACCATATCGCGAATAGAGTTAGAGTCGTCAACAACCAACACTTGGATCATAGGTCTTTCCTTTTGAGGGTAAATATAAACGGCAAAGGCTTAATCAACATCTTAGGTTAGTCACTAAAACGTTAAGATTAAGCATTAAGATATTGATTTAAAATAGCTTCGTTAAGCCCTAACTGCTTAACGCTTTCTTGGATAACACAGGAGGTGGAACGCCAGTTAAGCGCTTTGTTTTGTGAAGCAATATAAGTTACTGCAGCTAACAGTAACTGAACACCTACTGTATCGATATGAGTAACCTCACTGTCGTCAAAATTGATCACATCATTTTGATCAATTTCTAACAATAGCTTGGTTTTACATTCATCAACTTGAGCAATGGTTAACTGAACGGGTAATTTGAACATTTAATCCCTTATAATGTTGAACAAAATAGATAACCTATTAATAAAGATAAGACAAAAAAAATTAACTGCAAGTTTATTTTGATAATAAATTCACTATTTTTTAGGTATTTACAACCTATTTTTAGAATGGAGTTTAAAATTCATATCAATAAAGTAAGGTTTTTTAATGAATATATTGCTTTCCCTGTTTACAATTATTATGGTTAAAAAAAGGATATATTTTGATTTCGCTGATTTGAAAAAATAAAAAGCAACTATGAGCAGAACGTTCAAAGCGTCTTACAACGATTCGAAGAATATAGCCACAGCCAGCAATTAAGAATTGACCAAGCCAATCAATCGACGATTGATAACCTTAAGTTGTCTCATCAAAAACATCTCGACCAACAAAATACACAAATTAAGCAATTAACTGATGACGTAAGTTATTACAAAGCGTAAATAGCGAAGCAACACCAAATAATAGGGCAGCTTTATAGTCGATATGATGCGGTAATGAGCTATTTGCTAACAGAAAAAAGAAAAGACATTGATATTAAAGATATTTTTTCTGATGAAGACATCCAAAGCGATGGAAAAAGTGAATTTATTGAAGGTTTACATCTCCCATCAAATAACAGCGAACTTAATAGTCAATGTAAACAGACCAACCAAAAGGCTGTAAAGACTCATATCAATGAGAGGGAAGGAAGCATTCAAAAAGAAAGCCCTTCAGCATTGGAGCAATGTGATGACAACTTGTTTGACCAAGCCATTTTTAAAAGACAATCTGGTGATGTTAAACAGGCGTTTCAATTATTTGAACAAGCCGCAAAACTCGGTTATGCAAAATCAATGGGAGCAATGGGTCGATCATTTTTTTAGGTGAAGGGATAGAAGAAGATCAAACAATGGGTTTAGCATGGCTTATTCATGCAGCCAATCAAGCACTATCGCAGGCAGTTGCTCGCGTGAAGTATTTTCAAGAAAATAATCATGAACTTTATCAACAGGCTTGCACTGTATCGAAGCAATTAGCTATTTCCTAACATTGTAATTTATGTGATTTTTAAGCGATAAATTTTTTAACTAACCTAAACCCAATGTGTATATTGTATAAAGTAACCGTGTCATAATACACACATACATACACGACTTTTGGAACATTAAATGACGCAAAAAATGACGATAGGTGTAGGTGGCTCTGATGCAGGAACTGAACTAGCTAAACTTAACAATATGACAGCTGATGTTCAGCCTATCTCCTCAAACGAGTTTAAAGCACGTATTGCTAAAGCCCAACAATTAATGAAAGCTAATAATATTGAGGCGACTTACTTAGACGCGGGCACTAACCTCTATTATTTTACGGGTACTAAATGGTATGCCAGTGAGCGCATGGTGGGAGCAATCATTCCACAACAAGGCGAAATCCAGTACATTACCCCCTACTTTGAAGTAAATACCTTAAATCAGTATATGACCATAAAAGGTAAAATTAATGGTTGGCAAGAACATGAAAGCCCTTACCAATTATTTATTGAAACCTTAAAAAATATGGGCATTAACTCAGGAACCATTGCGCTTGACGAATCAACGGCATTTTTTATTGCTGACGGCATAAAACAATGCGCCGACAATAGTAATAATAATTATCAACTTATTGATGCAAAAGCAGTTACTGCAGGATGTCGTAGTGAAAAGTCTTCATTTGAAATAGCCTTATTGCAAAAGGCTAAAAATATGACGATGGAAGTTCATAAAGCGGTGGCAAGAATATTAACTTCTGGGATAAGTACTCAAGAAGTCACTGACTTTATTAATCAAGCACACATAAAGGTGGGATCCCCTGCTGGTTCATACTTTTGTATCGTTTTATTTGGTGAAGATTCATCCTATCCACACGGCGTAAAAACCCCTAAAACCTTAGAACTCAATGACATCGTGTTAATTGATACCGGTTGCCATGTAGAAGGGTATAACTCAGATATCACCAGAACCTATGTTTTTGGTGAAGCGAGCCCCCGTCAACGTGAAATGTGGCTACTTGAAAAGAATGCACAAAAAAGTGCTTTTGATGCAGCAAAGCTTGGCGTTCCTTGTGGCGATGTTGATATTGCAGCCCGTGACTATTTAGCAAGCCAAGAAATGGGCCCCGATTATCAAACACCAGGTTGTCCACACAGAACCGGCCATGGTGTAGGTTTAGACATTCATGAATGGCCTTACTTAGTGCGTAGTGATAAAACGCCACTTACTATTGGAATGTGTTTCTCGAATGAACCCATGTTGGTATTACCGAACGAATTTGGCATTCGCCTTGAAGATCATTTTTATATGAGTGAGCACGGCGCCAAGTGGTTTACAGAGCCTTCATATTCAATTGATGATCCGTTTGGATTAGTCAAAGGTTAGTTATCATTAAACAGAATGAACCATCATATTCGTTATTGACTCATTCGTTTTTGCCTTATCTTTAGAGTAATATTGTCGCATTAGCCAAATAATTGTTTGGCTAATGGGTAAGCATTGCGTAGAATTAGATTACTTTTAAACCTAGGTTGAAAATTTATTACTATGCATGCTTTGTTTGAATATCTTCCTCTGGTTGTTTTTTTTATTGTTTATAAGTTTGTTGATATCTATTGGGCGACAGGCTCTTTAATCATTCTTGCTGGTGCGCAAATAATTTACTATCTTATTAAAAAAGAAACCATTCCAAAGCGTACTTTAATATTTTTTGTGCTTATTGCCGTATTTGGTGGTTTAACTATATTTTTGCACGACGATACTTTTCTTAAATGGAAAGTTACCATCATCAATTTATTTTTTGCTATTGCTCTCCTCGTTAGTGATAAAATCTTCAAAAAAAATATCATCAAAGACTTCCTTAACGAGGCATTATCTTTACCTGACAATATTTGGGGAAAACTGAACTTAGCTTGGGCTTTATTCTTTGCATTGTGCGCTGTATTAAATTTATACGTTGCCTTTAATTTTGACCAAGATACTTGGGTAAACTTTAAAGTGTTTGGTTTAACCGCTTTAATGTTTGTTTTCTCTATTGGTTCAGTTTTATTATTATCAAAACATTTACCTGATGATGAAGACAACCCCAACAGTAAATGTGATAAAACAATTGAAGAAAAAAATAATCGCTTAAAGTAACTATCACCCCTAAATTGTGGAAAATAAAATGTTTTATCTTATATATTCAGAAGATGTAGAAAATAGCTTATCATTAAGAATGTCGGTACGTGAGCAGCACTTAACACGTTTAAGAGAATTACAAGACCAAGGGCGCTTATTAATTGCCGGCCCTTGTCCAGCTATAGATAATGAAAACCCAGGAGAGGCAGGCTTTACTGGCTCTCTCATTGTTGCTGAATTTAAGAGTTTAATAGCAGCACAAGCATGGGCTGATAAAGACCCTTATATTACAGCAGGTGTATATAAAAAGGTAACTGTAAAACCTTACAAAAAAGTACTGCCTGCATAAACTACGTTATTTATTATAACGTTATATATAATTCCATCATTTAAGAAAGTATTTAGAAATTTAATGAAGAGTATGATGACCAAAATTTTCACTTACAGCTTAATGTTAGTTTTTTGCTTTTTATCGACAGTTAGCTACGCCAAAAAGTCGATTGAGCACTGTGAAACAACACAAGATACCACATCAGGATTATCAAGCTGTTTAGATGTAGTCAAAGAAGCAGTAGACAGAGAATTACAAACTTGGATAAACAACCAAGTTTTTATTCTTGAAGAATTTGCATTGGCAACAGGGCGACGAGCTGCATTAGATATGTTTAAGCGTTCTCAACGTAATTTTATCACGTTTAGAGAAAATGACTGCCGATGGCAGTACCTTGCTATTTCACCTGGCACAGGTGCAGCTTCGGCCTACAAAAAATGTTATATATTAGCCAGTAAAAGTCGTATTAAAGAGCTAGAGGTCATTAACCCCTAACGCTATTTTTTCAGTCTAGTAAACGGCTATATAACCATTACTGGGTTGAAATTATTGAGCAATCAAAATATCGAATTCTGGCATTGCCTGTATAACTTTTTTTACTGTACAAGTATTTGCTGAAACCATTAATGCTTTTTTATATTTCTCTGGAAAGTTATCGGGTAACTGAACACGTATAGAAAATTTCTTTTGATATTTATTTTCACCAATAGGGGTATCATCTTGAAAAACTTTAATACCGTCAGTACTGATATCACGCTGTTGACAAAACTTACGAATATAAAAAGCGGCACACAAAGGCATACTAGCAAGAAAATAATCTAAAGGCTCTGGATGATTAGCTCGACCTCCGGCGGTAATACTTTGATCACTTATAATTTCATGCTCGCCAAAAATTGCTTTAAGTGCTTGTCCCTCAAGCATGTTGACTTCAATTCTCATATTTAATATTCCTTTGAATAATGTAAGTTAATGGTTAAGAATTAACGTTTGAAAATTTTTATTTTTAATAATTGATAAATAACCCAATAAATAATACCTGCTATAAGACTAAGAGAAAGCGCAATCGCAGCAAATAAGTCAGGTGCTTTCATTAAGCTACTCATTAACGACTCTTGGTAATAAAAAAACCATTGGTGATCATCAGGAAAGACCAAGGTATGCAAATAATAAAAGATATCTGTTAAGCCAAAGAGCCCAAAGATAGCGAATATCACAACGGTTGGTATAATTACCGCGGTGTATTTTTGCTTTTTACTGGGTTCGGGAGATTTTACGTAGTAAATGACCCCAATTGTAATAAGTAGTAAGAAAATATTAATAAAGGATACCAAACGTAATTGGCTAACCAAATGACTAACATCTTGTAAATGCACCACTTCTGACATTGTTAATAAAGTCTTATAGTGGTTATCTTTATTTAAATAATTTAGCGTTGCTAGATGCTTACCGTTACTGTTAATTTCATCAACTATTTCGTTAAAAATTTGTATATGTTGTTGAGTGCTCGTGCTGGCAAAATCTTGTTTACCTTTGGTATTTTGTGGCGTATAGGTTTTTATTGTTTGTTCAATATTAAGTTGTTCATACCAAAACCCATAAAAGAAGTTAACACTTTTATTCACTTGCCAACTTAACCCTAGTGAAAAGATTAATAAGAACAAGCAGCAGCTCAGCCATAAAAGAACAGCCCCCCTCCTCTTACTTGTCAGTGAACGATTATTCATTAAAATTCATATTCAATAGCCACACGTAAAATATGATCTTTGCTTTTACCATTAAGGCCCGTGATAAAGCCTAATTCCCACTTTAACTGTTTTTGTCCAGCAAAGCGTTGTATTCCCATGAAAGCTGGACCGATACCAACATAGTCTTCACCTGAATATAATTCAATTGCTGGTTGGAACTGTGGTAACCAACGATAACGATATTGAGCACGAAATTCCATTTCTATTTCATTTTGAATGTCATTACCCCATTCATAAATCAAAAATGCATTGATACTTAAACTGGTACGGCCTATTTCTTTTTCAAACAGTAAACCTGAAGTGACTTCCCAACTGTCTTTATTATGCTCTTTTTCAACTTCAAAAAGCATGCCCCAATCAGCCCAATATTCACCTTGTTCCGTTAACATCCAACGCGTTTCAATTTCGTAAGCAGACACACCAAAATTGCCATCGACATCACGTTCACCCACGATATAGAGTTCTACCATCATATTATCAAATACCGACTGTCCATACGCAAAGCGCTGAGCTAAATCATTGGTGTTATCCGTTTGGTGAGATAATAGCCGCCACTCAACTTCCTTTTCATTAGGTAAAACATAAGGATGATAAACTTTGTCGACGACAACACCATCAGCGAAGGTGAAACTGCTATAGAAACAATTAAACAGTAATGCTAAAGCATAAAGTGCTTTTTTCATGATATAACGTCCTTAAAGCGAAATAGTCGCCAAGGTTTGCTGGGGAGTTGACACCAAAAAAGTGCCGTTAGCAAAGCAGTAAAATAAAGGCCAATTTGCAGTAATGTGGGACTTGCATCGTAACCCAATAAAGCTTTCAAAAAATGTCCTAATTCAGACTTTTCTCTGACAATAAAGTTGAGATCAAAAATCATCCGGCTACTCGGTAAAAAATCAATTTGTAATAATAAATCACTCGTCTTATTGAATAATCCGCAAGCAAAAAGGATGAAAATAAGTTCAGTACTTCGAGCATAGAAACGTTCATTGAGAAACAAGCAGAAAAAATACAATAAAATACTAATGCTAATACAAATACCGACACCTAGCACAACACCAATAAAAAGAGTATTAACGACATTGGCTTGCGACCAATACCCGAGAAAGTAAATAAGAAAGGTAGTGCCTTGAAGCATAATAAGACATGCCAAAATAGCAGTAGCATATAAAGAATTTTTACATTCGCTTAGGGTATTTTCAATTTTATTTGAGGTATTAATAAAACCCAAAATCAATATATACACAAGTACATGCGTACTGGCATAAAACCATTCAAGCCCCGTATCATCAAATAATTGGCTGATTACATCGATGCAGAGCCAAAGTAGTAACATTAAAAAAACACCAATTACTGCGCCACTAAAGAGCGTAAAGCCAGATAAGTGAAACTTACTTTTAATCGACAACAACAATGCGAGTACTATAAAAACAACGAGGCTATTACTCAAAAACAAGAGAACAGTATTAATCAACATTAAGCTCCTCCTGGTTTATTTTCTTGCAGAGGTTTTACTCTTTTATTACGCTCTGGAGTAGATGTAACCACAATAGTCCCTTTCGCACTATTAGGGTTAAATTCACCAAAGAACTGATACTTTCCTTCAGGTAATGGACCAATAAAAATAACCGCTTTCTTGTTTGGAAAAATAACCTTTTCTCGATTTAAATCAAAACTGTCAAACTCTTCAGGTGTTGTATCACGATTATAAATAATGAGTTTAATTTTTTCATTAGCGGGAATTTTTATCACGGATGGGGAAAATAAGTGATCTTTTAACTCTACAATGTATTCAACACGCTTAGCCCATACATTAAGACTCAAAATTAAAGACATAAAAAGGCTAATAATACTGATTTTCTTTATAAAAACAGAGCACAATTTCACGTATTATCCTCTTGTTTTTGTTCACGCTGATTTAATTTCATATTACTGTACTGAGCCTTTTGAGGAAAGGTTACTAACACTTTAAGCCCATTTAATTGCGTTGATTTTGCTAAGGTTATTTTCCCTTGATGTAATTTAACAATATGCTGAACAATGGCTAAACCTAAACCACACCCTACAACAGTTGATTGATGGCTATCACCACCAACACGATAAAAACGGTCAAAAACCCTGTCGTATTCACTTTGTTTAATACCAGGACCAGAGTCTTCGACGATTAGCGTAAAGCTTTGTTCATTAACCTGTGTTTTCACCAATATTTTCCCACCATTGGGCGTATATTTGCAGGCATTACCAATTAAGTTTTTAACTAAGGTAAGTAGAGCAAATTCATTTGCGTAAATTGTAGAAACTTGGCTTTCAAGTGAAATTTCGTGCTGATGTTTCATTATTTCAGGGTATAAATCGCTGATCACCTGTTGTAATAAAGCCTGTAGCTCAAGTTGAGTAACTGCCATGATAAGTTGATCGGGATTGGTACGATTAAGCGTTAATATTTGATCAACAACATGTGCCATTCGGTCAACACTTTGGCCTAATTGCATGAGAGAAACTTGCCCGTCATTGTCGAGTTTTTTACTTTGGGTCATTTGTAAATTGTGCACATTAATTTTAAGCACACTTAATGGAGTTCTTAGCTCATGCGCTGCATCTGAGGCAAAATGACGTTCACGGGTAAAAGCAGATGATAAACGCTCAAATAATAAATTAAGTGTGTGAATCACAGGTTGTAATTCTTTTGTTGATGTTACACTTGAAAGCTTTGACAAGTCATTTATTTTTTTTCCTGAGAGCTCTCTTCGTAAAACAGTCAAAGGCTTTAAAGCTTGGCGAATTGCCATAAAAATAAATAACGCAATAACGGGAATAACCAAAATAATAGGTGTCACCGCAGACAAAATGACGTCTTGTGCTAACGAAAATCTTTGTTCAAGCGGTTGAGCAACAAGTACCCTTTTTTGAGGTAATTGTTCTTTGGTTGTTTCAATAAATACTCGCCAACGCTGCCCTAGAAAATTCAGGTCAGTGAACCCCGAAGGTAAGTCAGTTAATAGCATCTGAGGCGCATTATTAGTCCGTAATAATAAGGTTTCATTATTGAATAATTGGTAAGCTATGTGGTCAGAAGGTATAACGGTTGCATTACTGGCTGAACTTTCCAAGGCACTTTTATTATAAGTTGCCGATGTCGCGAGTAACGTTTTCCCTATAATTTGTAATTGTTCATCAAACAAATCATTTGCCTGACTCATACTCGCCTTATAACCTTGTATAGCAGCAAGAAATGTTACCAACGTGATAATTGACAATAGTATAAGGACTAAATAACGGCGAATAGACATTAAGTTTTATTCACCGTATAACCTACGCCTCTTACTGTTTTTATAAAGTGATCCGGCAGTTTTTTGCGTAAGTTATGAATATGAACCTCTACAGCATTGCTTGCCACTTCTTCACCCCATTCATATAAACGCGATTCAATTTGTTCCCTTGATTGAATTCTACCTGCATTTTCCATCAATGCTTTTAGCACCATGTATTCTTTTTTCGACGCTTTGAGTTCATCCTCTTCAATAAAAATTTTATGTGCAGTAGTGTCAATCACCACTTGTGAACAAATAATTAATGCTGATTCAGCGGTACCTAACCGACGTTCAATCACTCTAAGGCGTGCTAAGAGCTCACTAATCTCAAAAGGTTTAACCAAATAATCGTCTGCGCCAAAATCTAAGCCTTTGATTTTATCTTCAAGTGAATCTCTTGCCGTAAGGATGATCACAGGAATATCAAGCTTGCGATCACGAGTACGCTTAAGTATTTCTAAACCGTCAATATCAGGTAAGCCTAGATCAAGAATCACTAAGTCTTGATCTATGACAGCCAGCGCTGAAATTGCCGCATTGCCATTATCAACATGATTAACAACAAAACCTTCATGGCGAAGTGACTGCTGCAGCCCTAAAGCTAATGGCATGTCGTCTTCAACTAACAATATACGCATATGTTTCCTTGAATGATTAAACCGACAACTATTATTTTTATTAATTAAAGACAACATATACCGACTTTCGATATTTTGTGGGAAGAATTATTTTCCACTCGCTATCTATCTTTAAGATAAGTTTATTGCACAAAAAACAAATACAGTGGCCTGCTTATATTCTCGCTCATCAGACAAAGTTTCTCTATAAAAATAAATAATACCAAACTTCGTTAATCATTAGGTGATATATGCCATCGTATATTTTATTTGATTACAGGTGCTGAAAAAAAATAACAAACTTTTCTTAGGTAAAGCTTAAGAAAAAAATTATTACCCTCACTAGATAAAAATAGTGTTAATTGTCTGTCCTTACAACTTCATTCATTGATAACACAGTGCAAAGCGTCCATACCGCCTCATTTATAGCTTTGTAGACCGCAACAGGATAAGTCTATCAATATAGCGAGCATATAAATGATCAAAAAAGTGCTTGAATAAACACCACAAACGATATACTGTACATCCATACAGTATATCGAGATTCCAGAAATGAATTTATTAAATCACTTTAATACCAATGCGTTAACTATAAAAAATAAAAGTTTAACAATTGAAAACCCCAATTGGTGTGATGTAAGAGTTATTGCAAATACCGTTGAAGTTTCTCAGCAGTATACTGAAATATTCCAAAAACATGATTTAGATAACAAATGGATCTTAATGATAAACCCTGAAGAAAAACCACTTCAACAATTATCTACCCAAGGAAAAATAGATCCTAAAAAAATTCTTAAAGTGAATATTCATCAACGGAACATATCACTAAAAACCATCAAAAATGCCTTAGAGAAAGGTCATTGCTCGGCGGTTATTTTATGTAATGCCACATTAGATAAATCTCAATTAACTCAATTAACTCAATTCGCTGAGAAAGGACAAACCAAATGCATTATTTTAACGAAGCAAGCACAAAAACGTTTAAATCAAAACCGACTAGGACGTTACGTAACTATTTCGGACTCTTCTTTGTTATTGCATTAATGTCGTTTGAAAATATTTTTTCGTTAATAAAAGAGAAAATAAAATTTTGCTCTGATAAAATAGATAATATGCTTTTTTAGGATTATGCTCGTTTTATGCAATGCCCATGTGGTTCGAATATTAGTTTCAAAAAATGTTGTTTTTTATTCATAAATCAAGAAGCGCAAGCGCTATCACCTGAGCAATTGATGCGTTCACGTTATAGTGCTTATGCAACAAAATCTGCTGATTATATTTACAATACGTATGCCGAATCTAGCAGAGCATATCAGTCATTGACTGATATTTTTGCATGGGCAAAAGACACTAAATGGTTAAAACTCACCATAAATTCAGCAAGTGAATATACTGAGATTAAGATTAAAAGATCGGCAAACGCTGATATTAATGAAGATAAGTCGAACACAGTGTGTTTTTCTGCTTATTACCAACACCAAGATGCATATTTTATAATGAAAGAAACTTCACGTTTTATTGTTGAAGACAATCAATGGCGTTATCTAGATGGTGAGGTCAGTATCAACGAAGAGTTACCAACCCCAAAAAGAAATGAATTATGTTTTTGTCATAGCAATAAAAAATTTAAACAATGCTGTGGTTCATAAAGTCAGGCAATAACATCAAGTAAAGGAGCCTTTACTATCGTGTTATGAACAGCGTTAAGCCAACCTGTCGCGTCAAATGATAATCTTGAAGTATCTGAGTTCAACAAGGTATTATTTTTTTGCTGACCAAATTTTTTCTGACAATAAAGTGATGTATTACTTAAGACTAGCTGTGTTACATGCTTTTTATCATCACGAAAGGCGAGTGGTCTAGGTGATAATGCATTCGATAAACGTAATTCTGCTAAGTTATTTTGTTGAATAAGCTCGGCTTGATCAAACATGGCTATCGTGTGTTTTTCATCTAAAGATAAAGGCGCTTTTTCTGGAAGTTCAAAGTCTCTACGTAAACTTAAATCATTAGTCGTTTTGATATCAGCGACAGTTTTTGGTAAAGAAAACTGACTATGGCTTCGAACATCCTCAGTTAACATCGCCAATAACAGAGAAAAGTCTGCACGTCGGGCACTGTGGACACTTTCATTAAGTTGTTCACCTAATTGTAATTCGTGTACCAGAATTTGACTGTCAACTGACTCTGTAAGCAATGATCTTCAACTTTATTGTTTTATATAAAATTTATATCGACAGAACCTTAATTTTAATGAGCTTAATTTTCATTTATTTACAAATTTTGCTCTCGATTAGTATTGTTAGGGTAAATAAGTGTCTAATTCTCTTCACTCGCAATTAATAATAACCTTCGATGATAACTTCTGGTAGCATATAAAAAAATTAATACTGAGTGTTTTTATGAAAATCATTAGCTTTAACATTAATGGCCTCCGCGCGCGTTTACATCAACTTCAAGCCATAATAGATAAACATCAACCTGATATTATTGGCTTACAAGAAATCAAAGTTCATAATGATGCTTTTCCTATAGAAGCTGTCGAAGCGATGGGCTATCACGTTTATTTTCATGGTCAAAAAGCACATTATGGTGTTGCTATGTTATGTAAAAAAGAACCTAGTATTATAAAAATGGGTTTCCCAAGCGATACAGACGATGCTCAAAAACGTATGATCATGGTTGAAACTACCAATGAGCAAGGTGAAAAAGTGACGATACTTAACGGTTATTTTCCGCAAGGAGATAATATTGCCCATGAAACTAAGTACCCTTACAAGCGTCAGTTTTATAAAGATTTAATGACTTATTTAAATGAAAATCACACACCTGAAGAGCATGTGGTTATTATGGGAGATATTAATATTTCCCCAATTGATTTAGATATTGGCATTGGTGAACCCAACCAAAAACGTTGGTTAAAAACAGGAAAGTGTAGCTTTCAACCAGAAGAACGAGAATGGCTTGCCACCTTAATGAGTTGGGGCTTTAAAGATACCTTCAGAGATTTACACCCGACGAAGACAGAACGTTACTCGTGGTTTGATTATCGCTCTAAAGGTTTTGTTGATAACCGTGGTTTACGTATTGATGTTGTATTAGCGACTCATAAAATGGCCGCAACATGTATCGAAGCTGATGTTGACTACGAATTACGTGGTATTGAAAAGCCTTCAGATCATGCCCCTATTTGGTCAACTTTTAAGTAACCGTTAAGTAAATATTATGTTCCCTGCACAATATATTTGTCCAATTTGCAAAAAGTCATTAACGTTGAAAAGCAAAATTTATCGTTGTGAAAACAATCATAGCTTTGATGAGGCTAAAGAAGGTTATGTAAATTTATTGCCTGTTCAATATAAACATTCAAAAGATCCCGGTGACAATAAAGCGATGGTTAATGCTCGCCGTGCATTTTTAGATAAGGGCTTTTATCAACCTCTTGCTAACGTATTACAGTCGCTTTATCAACAATATGGTGATTTAACCAAGCCTGTCTTTGATGCTGGCTGCGGTGAAGGGTTTTACACTCAGCAGTATGTAAAGCCAACAAATAATGTTTATGGTATTGATATTGCTAAAAATGCTGTTAAAAATGCGGCTAAAAAATACCAAGATTGTCAATTTAGCGTTGGCACGTTGTCACTATTACCTTTTAGTGAAAATTACTTTTCTTGGATTAACTCTATTTATGCGCCAATTCTTGAGGAAGAGTTTACGAGAGTATTAGCATACAAGGGGTATTTAGTCACAGTAACGCCAGCAAAAAATCATTTAATTGAGTTGAAGGCATTAATATACCGAGATGCGAAGCAGCATGATATCAGTAAAAGTCCTATTGAAAATTTAACATTAGTTGAGCAAAAAGAAGTAAATTATGTGATGGAGTTTACCCAAAGTGAAGACATCATTAACTTGTTGGCTATGACCCCTTTTGCCTTTAAAACAAGTGAAAGCTTACTTGACGACTTAAAAGCGAGAGATAACTTTACTTGCCAAGCAGACTTTTTAATACGTCTTTATCAAAATACGCTTTACTAAACTTAACAGGGTAATGAAGTAATCAAAATGTAGAGTTTTGAGATTGGTGGCTAATATTAAGTAGCTTTGCTAAATCAATAAAACGTGGTTTATGCACTGATAACTTTATTGAACCACCCGCTTCATTGACTTTAGCAACACTTTCTTTATACCAAGAAGCCAGAGCTACGGGTAAAAACTTATCAGCTTTAAGTCCTAGCATCAATAATGCCTGTACCGGAATACTTAAAATAAATAAGCTATAAACTAAAGCTTGTGGCAATAAAGTTACTGAACCAAGATAAAGTTGCATAATAAAAGAAAATAGCGCAATTCCCGGTAAATAACGGAAAACCAAACGGCTAATTTGTACGGCTTGATATTCGGCAAAATAATTACCTAATTCAGCTCGCTGAGGCCAAAGTTGCATATACTTTCGACCTAGCTTGATCAGTTCGACTACACTCATATTCATAGGCGACACATTATAACAACTGTTATTTAAAAGATAGCACAAAGTTGTAACTAGTTTTAATGAAATAACCGTAAAGTGACTTTCCTTCGTTTATATCAATATTTCGTCGGTATAAATGGTCTATAATCATTTCCATTAACGTATTGTAATAAAAAACTTAACCTCTTTTTAAATGAGCATTAAATAAAACTATGAAAAAAAATCTAATTTTAGTGTTAAATTGCGGGAGCTCTTCCTTAAAGTTTTCTTTAATAGAGCCTGAAAACGGTGAAACAGTGCTTTTAGGGCTAGCCGAACGCTTATTATCTGACCAAGCAAGTATAAAAATCAAATATCAGGGGCAAACAACAAAAAGTACATTACCTAGCCCATTTGATCATCAAACAGCGATACTCACTTTAGTTGAAGCGTTAGCCTTGTATAAACTGAATTTGCAAATTTTTGCGATAGGCCACCGAGTTGTTCATGGCGGGGAAAGCTATTGTACGCCTACATTAGTTACCAATGAGGTAAAAACATTAATCGACAATTTATCTCGACTTGCACCCTTACACAACTTTGCAAACTTAATCGGTATTAACGCGGCAGAAGCTGTTTTTTCAAATTTACCTCAAGTAGTTGTTTTTGACACCGCATTTCATCAAACTATGCCAGAAAAAGCTTATATTTATGGTATTCCCTACGCCCTTTACCAAGAAAATGGCATTCGTCGGTATGGTTTTCATGGTACTAGCCATTATTTTGTTGCACAAGAAGCGGCAAAAAGACTGAATAAACCGCTCAGTAAAGGTAATTTCATTAGTGCTCATTTAGGTAATGGTTGCAGTATTTCAGCGATTAAGAATGGGCAAAGTGTCGATACAAGTTTAGGCTTTACACCCCTCGAAGGCGTTATGATGGGAACACGCAGTGGCGATGTTGACCCTGGTATTATTTTTTACCTCATCAATCAATTAGGTTATACCACAAAGCAAGTGAGTCATTTACTGCATAAAGAAAGTGGTCTACTAGGGGTTTCAGGTTTAAGCAACGATTGCCGTGAAATTGAAGATGCGTGGTTGAAAGAAAAAAATCCACGAGCAAAGTTAGCATTAGACATATTTTGCTACAGAATCGCAAAATCAATTGCTTCATTTACCGCCAGCTTGACCTCACTCGATGCCTTAATTTTCACTGGTGGCATAGGGGAAAATTCAGCGCTTATTCGTGAAAATATTATTGATCAACTTAGCTTACTTAATTTTTTTGTCTCGAATGAAAAAAATATAACATGCCGCTTTGGTCAAGCAGGTCATATAAATACTGAAAATTCTCGTCAAATCTTAGTTATCCCAACCAATGAAGAATGGGTTATTGCCGAGCAAACCTCACAACTTTTATTAAATAAATTACCCGATAAGGAATAAAACGATGTCCCATAGAATAATGTTGATTCCTGTTGGTTTTGGCGTCGGGCTGACCAGTGTTGCGCAAGGTTTACTTCATGCTTGCCAACAAAAAGGCATTAAGGTCGGGCATTTTAAACCTATAAGCCAGCCCTCGCGAAATTTATTAACCCAAAAAAATAAACCTATTGAAAGTATGACTAATGTGGGTACCTCAATATCATTAGCGTATGTTGAACAGCAAATGGGTGACGGTAAGCATAATATTGTTTTAGAAAAAATTGTCGGTGATTTTATTGATTTTGAAAAAGAATATGATGTTGTTATTATTGAAGGCCTTATTCCAACGACTCGTCAACCTTACGCAGGTAGAATTAACCGCGATGTTGCACAAGCGCTTTCCGCAGATATCGTTCTCGTAGCAGCTCCAGACAACGATAGCCCAGAAGAGTTTGAAGACCGTATAGAAGTTAGTGCAGAAACCTTTGGTGGCATAAAAAACAAACGCGTAATTGGTTGTATCATCAACAAAATTAATAGCCCTGACAAAGACGAATATGGACTACTGCCCCGAGAAAATGAATTTAACAGTGAACTTGATATTACACCTCTGATTAATTTATCTATTTTTAATAACCGTCATTTTGACTTATTAGGTACTATCACGTGGGAAATGGACTTAATTGCCCCCCGCGTCATTGATATTTGCCATTATCTTAACGCAGAAGTGTTAAATGCTGGCGATATGTCTCATCGCCGCATTCGCAGTATTAGTTTTTGCGCACGTAGCGTTGGCAACTTAATGAGCCATTTACAACCTAGCCGATTAATTGTCACCCCCGGCGACAGAACAGATATTATTATCGCTACCTGTTTATCTACATTAAATGGTACCAAGGTTGGTGCGTTATTATTAACCAATGGCTATAAGCCAAATGAACAAGTAATGACCTTATGCCAACAAGCTTTAGATGCTGGACTTCCTGTACTTTCAGTGCCTTGGGATACTTGGCAAACGTCTCGTCATTTAATGAACTTCAATCCAGAAACACCAATAGATGATATTCAACGGCATGAAAAAATAAAAGAATATATTGCTGATAATTTGTCTTCGGCCTGGTTACAACAATTGTCAGAGAATGTGGCACAAAGTAGCCAAATGTCTCCACCTGCATTTAGACATAAGTTGACTGAACTTGCCCGTAATGCCAATAAACTAATTGTTTTACCTGAAGGTAGCGATATCAGAACAATAAAAGCAGCGGCAATATGTGTTGAGCGTGGTATTGCTCGTTGTCAGTTGCTGGGCGATAAAGAAAATATTTTACTGATTGCAGAACAACAAGGCATTCATTTACCTGATGGACTACTAATCACCGATCCTTCCTTGATTCGTGACAATTACATAGTTCCCTTAGTTGCATTAAGAAAACATAAAGGATTAACGGACGTTGTTGCTCAACAAGAATTAAAAGATAACGTTGTATTAGCGACAATGATGTTGCAATTAGGTGAAGTAGACGGCCTAGTTTCTGGCGCGGTAAATACAACAGCGAATACCATTAGACCTGCCCTACAGCTAATTAAAACTGATGAAGAAAGTTCACTCGTATCATCTATTTTCTTTATGTTGTTACCAGAACAAGTCCTTGTTTATGGCGACTGCGCTATTAATCCCGAACCTAATGCAGAGCAGTTATCTGAAATAGCGATACAGTCAGCAGATTCAGCAATAAAATTTGGTATAGAGCCTAAAGTCGCCATGATAAGTTACAGTACAGGTAGCTCTGGTTATGGAGCAGACGTAGAAAAGGTAGCTAAAGCAACTAAACTTGCACAAGCCAAACGACCCGATTTAATTATTGATGGCCCTCTACAGTATGATGCCGCAATTATGGAAAATGTAGCAAAGAAAAAAGCCCCTAACAGCCCTGTTGCAGGTAAGGCTAATGTCTTTATTTTTCCTGATTTAAATACCGGTAATACCACCTACAAAGCGGTACAACGTTCAGCTAACTTAGTCAGTATCGGTCCAATGTTACAAGGAATGAGAAAACCAGTAAATGATCTTTCCCGTGGCGCCTTAGTCGATGACATAGTTTATACAATTGCATTAACAGCTATCCAAGTAAAAACATAATTTACTAAGCTAAAAGGTCACCCTATTAACCTTTTAGCTTCTATTTTCATTGAGTTGAGACTGATTTAATATAAAGTTGACTATTTTGATAACTATATCACTTATTAGCGACTAGACAAAAAGTAACCAGTAAAAATTTACCTTTTAAAACATAAGGATAAGCGATAAAGCAATAGTTATCCACAACAATGCCCACAGCTTTTGTGGATATCATTAATAACTTTTAGGAGTGATTTAAGAGGTTAACCACTGAGAATTCAATAACTTTTTAATGTTTGATGCGATTATTATAAACAAACCATCTTTAGCACAATTTACCATGCAAAACAAACATAATAAACGCCCATCTCTGCATAAGCTATATTAGGTCCATGACGAAACAATAATATTTATTTTTCCTCATTTTATTCTATAGCGCCGTGACTACAGTAATTAGGAATACATCATATTAATCGCTTTACCCCGGTTATCACTACTTTAAACATTAGCCAGTAAACGCTATAGTAACTTTTTATCTAAAGGTGGCTTGCCATGAGTACGTTTACCCTCAAATTACTCGAAGAAACTTTTGCTATTCATAGCCTAGCGCGCGATGTCGACATACCCAAAGCGGTGTTTGACGCGCCAATATTTTTTATTGCCAAAACCAATGAGGAAACGTCCATTGTCCTCCCTCAAAACGTCACTATTATTAGTGATGAAGTCGAAAGAGATTGGCAAGCGCTTGAAGTCGTCGGTCCACTCGATTTTACGCTGACCGGTATTCTCTCTAAAATATCAACAATATTAGCGAATGAAAAAATTAGTATTTTTGCAATATCAACTTTTGATACTGATTATATTTTAGTAAAATCACAAAATGTATCATTGGCAACAACCGCCTTACTAGCCAATGATTATCAAATAATTTAGTTTTAGGAACTTTCATGACGACTATTTACGGCATAAAAAATTGCGACACTGTTAAAAAAGCAACTAAATGGCTTGATAATCAAGCGATTGAGTACAAATTTTTCGACTTTAAAAAACAACCGCTAACGCCCGATTTACTCAATGAATTCGTAAGTAAAAGCTCATGGGATGTTTTACTTAATAAACGCAGTACTACCTTTAGAACTCTGCCTGATGAAATTAAAAACAACTTAACCGATGAGGTTATTTTTCAAGCGGTGTTAGCTCAACCCACATTACTGAAAAGGCCTTTAGTTGATCACAATACCTGCTTTGAAGTGGGCTTTAAAGAACCATTATATCAAGCGCTATTTTTATCATGAGTGATATTAACCTTACCCATAAAGTGATTTCACTCGCCATTGATTTAATCGCGCGCCCTTCGGTAACGCCTGAAGATTTTGGTTGTCAAAAAATGATGGCTGAACGTCTAGAGAATTTCGGTTTTAATAATGAAACACTGATCTTTGAAGATACCACCAACCTTTGGTCTAGACGTGGAACAACCGCGCCAGTATTTTGTTTTGCCGGTCATACTGATGTTGTTCCTGCAGGGAATTTAGAACGTTGGCATACCCCCCCCTTTGAACCCACCATTATAGATGGCATGTTATATGGTCGTGGCGCAGCCGATATGAAAGGCAGTTTGGCGGCTATGATCATCGCTACGGAACGTTTTGTCAAAGATCACCCTGACCATAATGGTTCAATCGCTTATTTAGTCACCAGTGATGAAGAAGGCCCTTTTATCAATGGTACTACACGTGTTATAGATACACTCGAAGCCCGTAACGAAAAAATAGATTATTGTATTGTTGGTGAGCCAACAAGTTCTCATCAGGTTGGGGATATTGTTAAAAATGGTCGTCGGGGCTCTATCTCCGGAGAGTTAATCATACAGGGTAAACAAGGCCATGTGGCTTACCCTGAACATGTCAAAAACCCCATTCACCTAGCAATGCCTGCATTAGCTGAATTAAGTACAATGCATTGGGACAACGGTAATGCCTATTTTCCTATGACGAGTTTTCAATTATCAAATATAGAATCAGGCACTGGCGCAACTAATGTTGTGCCTGGCCATTTAACTGCTTGGTTTAATTTACGCTTTAGTACAGAGTTAAACTTTCAGAATATTATGGATAAGATTGATGCGGTACTTACAGAGCATCAATTAACTTACGAAATAAAATGGACATTTAACGGTAAACCCTTCATTACAGAACCTGGAACTTTGCTTGATTCAACAGTGAAGGCAATAAAAAAAGTAACCAATATTGATGCCGAGCTATCAACATCTGGCGGTACATCAGACGGTCGATTTATCGCACCGACGGGGGCCCAAGTGATTGAACTGGGTCCTTGTAATGCGACTATTCACCAAGTGAATGAAAGTGTTAGCTGCAATGACTTAATCACTCTCAGTGATATTTATTATCATACGCTCGTTAATGCCTTAACTGATCAAACACCAGTAGCATAATCGTAATGACAAGAATCTTAACTGAAAAGCAACTAACAGGGCATGACGATAGCCATATTACTTGGTTAGATGAGAGGACAGGAATTCATCAACAAGCATTGTCTGCATGGATAGCAATGTCTAAAGAAGCAAAGTCAGCGGGCTTTGAACTAAAAATAGCCAGTGGATATAGAGGCTTCAACCGTCAATTAACCATTTGGAATAGAAAGTTTTCAGGGAAATTGCCGATTAAAAATCAACAAAATGAAATCCTCAATATTGAAGTAATGACTGAGCAAGAAATTATTCATGCTATTTTATATTTTTCAGCATTACCTGGAGCAAGTCGCCATCATTGGGGATGCGATATTGATATCTATGCAGCCAATTTATTGCCTGAAAACCAGAAGTTACAGTTAGAGCCTTGGGAGTTTGCCGAAAACGGGCCTTTTTACTTACTGAGCCAGTGGTTAGCTAAAAATTCCTGTCGCTTTGATTTCTACCTTCCATACGACAAGTTTCGCGGTGGTGTTGCTATAGAGCCTTGGCATTTATCATATTGGCCGATAGCACAATATGGAGAAAAGCGATTAACCCTTAATTGTATTGAAGCCGTTATTTTAAACGCACAAATATCAGGTAAAAATGAAATAATGCGGCAATTGTCAGAAATTTATCAAAACTATATACAAAATATTGGGAGTATCAACTATGGATAACTGGCTAGTCATCGTCATTATTATTGCTGCTTTCGCTCTAGTTCTCGGCAACTTTAGTGTAGTTCAAAAAAATGCGCAAACCCCCTTGCGAAAGCAGGGTTTAAATGATTTACAAGAAACCCTGCCGCGTTCACATAAGCAGACACATAAAATGCCAACAATTACTGCAAAAGATCCTATTGAACTAAAAGAAAAAAGTGGTTTAGCAACACAAGTCAATGAAATATCAGAGCAGTCTACTTTAAAAAAAGAGTCTTAAAGTTATCGCTTTCGTTACTTTAGAACCTTTTATATTAACTCACTTCACTAACAATAATGTTGTTAGTTATTTTAAATTATCGATTACAAACAAAAACGCCGCTAAATCAATTTAGCGGCGTTTTTATTAGTTACGTTTAAAGAATATTACAAAGCATCTCTAAAAGATAAACCTGCCTCCATTACTGGGAAAATACGCTCTAATGTTTCTATCGGTAATACATTACCGTCAACATCGTAAATAGTTACTGATGTTTTACCTTTTTCGTCGCTAAGCACAAATTGATATTTGGCTTCATCAACATCAATGACAGGTACATCATCTCCCCAAATAACTGACCATAAGCTATTTTCGGGTTTAACAAAATCTACAAAGTAAATTTTCTTACTTTCATTTAAATCTGTTATTTCAAAGCCATAATCTGCAAAAAACAATGGCATGTTAGACCATAGCATTTCAATATCAATTTCTGCAATATAAGCAGGTTCTGCTTGAGCATTTTCACCAATAGTGACAAACTTTTGATTCGCTCGCATTAATCGGTTTTCACGTTGTTTTAACCGATATTTAAAGTCAACTTGGGCAATAATTTGATTGAGCATCGCCATTTCAGCACGTTGCTTGTCAATTAAATCCATCGTTTTACTCGCACCATTTATATCTGTACGCATGTAATCAATCAATTTCACCGTTAAGGCGACACTACGACCATGAGGTTTGCTTTCAAACGAATAACTATAACGAACACTTTCACTGCTATCTACCGTTTTAAATAACCAATACCCAGAAGTTTCTTCGTTATGGTGCCAGTCTGATTCAAACACTGTATCTTCTGTGTTGATGGCCGTTAACTCAACACCATCATTAACGAGTTGCTCTCGCAATGCATCCGTTAAAAATGTTTTTAAATCAGTGTCTTCTAATACTTGGTCAAACCAAATTTTAGAGTCTGTTGTGCCAGGAACAACACGTGAAGATGACGCCACTGGTAGTACAAGTGAAGGTGCTCTCACATCAACACTTTGACCCACTGGCCCTTTGTGATTAATATCATCAGAGATAAAAAACTTTGTATTTTTTTTAGGTTTGTTTAAACCTGTTGGAATACTTAATTCTTGAGCTTCTTTCTCTTTGGCGTATTCAAAATCGCCCATAGCGCTTTTGTTATTAATACTGCCACAACCTGTTACTGCAAGACTTAACAAGGAAAAATAAAATATACGACGATTCATTAACACTCCTGGGATACAATCTGAATCTTTTAAAGTTTGTTCTTATATAAAGTTGATAATAAAAGTTAACCTTACGTCATTAAATTAACACAACGAAAACTTTAACCTGCTCTTTGAGTAAATTATCTGTATTAAGTTCCAATATTATCTTTAGATTTTATTGTTCAGTATTTACGAGCGAGTTATCAAACAAATTAATGGGCTACATGGTACTTGGCTGTTTTTACAAACACAAGAATTCAACTCGAAAAATCATAAATAAATATTATCTCTCTTTAATACGGGTTTTTATCTAGTTTAAATACGTTACAATAGCGACTTTTTAAAACACTTAGGTTAACTATGTCTCAATATTTAGTGCTCACAGCGATGGGCGCCGACAGAACAGGAAGTGTGAGCGAACTCACTAAGCTCGCCAGTAAATGTGGCTGTAATATTATAGACAGTAGAATGGCAATTTTTGGTCTAGAGTTTTCTTTGATTATGCTTTTAAATGGCAGTGCAAAAGCGATTAATCAAATTGAAAACAAATTACCCGCTATGGCAGTTAAACTTGAATTAATCACGATGATGAAAAGAACCTCTGGATATAAAAAGAGAGATTTCACCCATCATTATCAGGTTGATTATGCTGGCATTGATCAACCTGGCGTATTAAAAGCAATGACTGCATTCTTTGCTACCCGCAATATTGACTTATCTTCTTTGAAATCAGAAATTGACCCAGTAAATAATCAAATGAGCGCCACAATACTGATTGCCTTAACGGAAGAAACGAGTATAGAACAGCTTGAAAGCGACTATTTTGAACTCTGTGAACAAGTTGGGGTACAAGGCTGCATTAAAAAAGTGAATTCAAACCTTATATAAACATAATACTTAGTAGGATAACCATGAAAACAATAACTGTTGGCGAAACCGCCCCACTATTTACTTTACTTGATGAAAATAGCAATGAAGTTGCTTTAGCTGATTATATAGGTAAAAAGCAAGTGTTAGTGTATTTTTACCCTAAAGCAATGACACCCGGCTGTACTGTTCAAGCGCAAGGGCTAAGAGACAATAAAGCCAAACTTGAGCAATTAAATACGGTTGTATTTGGTATTAGCCCTGACGAGCCTAAACGCTTAATTAAATTTTGTCAGCGCGATGAAATAAACTTTACCTTACTCTCTGACGTTGATCACAGTGTTGCTGATGCTTTTGGTGTATGGGGTTTAAAGAAGTTTATGGGTAAAGAATATGACGGAATACATCGTTTGACATTCCTCATTGGTCTTGATGGTAAAATTAGTCATGTGTTTAATAAATTTAAAACCAAAGATCATCATCAAGTAGTTTTAGACTTTTTAAAGACTGAAAATTAATAAAACGGCTAGTTTATTCAATGTAATAACCATTGATATAAACTAGCCATTTAACTAGAATGAAATAATGACCGTACCTTTAAAATACCTTTCCGCCTACTCCTTAGATATTCAAACCAAAGTGCAAGAAATGATATACGGTAAAACGTTATCAGTGTATTTGTTAGCAAAATACCCAACGGCTCACCAAATATACAATGATAAAGCTCTTCGTAGTTACGTACTTGAGATTAAAAATCAGTATCTAAAAAAATCAGAACCTTTGAGCCAAATAAAATATGACGATAAAATTCATGTCATTAATAATGCGCTTGGTTTACACACTTATATATCGAGAGTTCAGGGCAGTAAACTGAAAAGTAAAAATGAAATTCGTATTGGCGCTTTATTTAAAAAAAGTCCTGAAACATTTTTAAACATGATCGTTGTACACGAACTTGCCCATTTAAAAGAGAAAGATCACAATAAAAACTTTTACAAGCTATGCGAGCATATGCAAAGCGATTACCATCAAGTAGAGCTTGATTTGCGTATTTATTTAACTCAAATAGACTTATTTGGCGATATTTACCAATAACCTTTAAGCCTTTTTTATGCCAACTACCGTAAGAGAAAACTGATGAAAATAACCAATATAAAAAAACGTATCGTTCTTACTGGTGGACCCGGAGGCGGAAAAACCACTGCGCTTGATCTTATTCGTCGCGAATTTTCAGGAAAAATTGCAACAGTACCTGAGGCAGCAACCATGATTTTTAGTGGTGGTATTGAGCGTTCAAACAATAATCAGGTATTAAAAGCCCAGCAAACCGCAATTTTTTATTTACAAAAACATTTAGAAAATATTCAGCGAGCGACATTCGAGCACAGTATCATATTATGTGACCGAGGTTCATTAGACGGCCTCGCTTATTGGCCAGATGGTCCTGATGAATTTTTTAAGGCTATGAATACCAACCTTGAAGATGAACTCGCCCGTTACGATGCGGTTATATTCTTTGAAAGTGCTGCAAAATCTGGTGAAAGTATAAAAAGTAACAACCCTATTCGCAATGAATCAGAAAATGCAGCGATTATTCTTGATGATAAACTGCAAGCAATTTGGTCGCAGCATCCCAACTTTAACTTAATTAACAGTGACGAATCATTTATTAATAAAGTTATGTTTGGTATAACGACCATTGAGAAAATCATCGAACAGTATCAAAAACCTTATCGTGTTTAGCACTTATCCTGCTCGGGAAAGTCATTATTTGAAGGCCAAGCATTTAAAACAGCCTTGACGAGTGTTGCCAGTGGAATCGCGAAAAAAACCCCCCAAAAACCCCACATACCACCAAAGAGAATAACGGCCACAATAATAGTGACAGGATGTAAATTTACGGCTTCTGAAAACAATAAAGGGACAATAATATTACCGTCAATGGCTTGAATAATACCATAAGCGATCATGACATAACCAAACTCACTGCCCGTACCAAATTGAAATAGCGCAACTAATAAGACAGGAAAAGTAACAATAGTTGCTCCAACATAGGGGACAAGAACAGACAAGCCCACTAAGACGCCCAGTAAAACACCATAATTCAAGCCCAAAGCAACAAAAGCAATAGTAGAAGCAGCACCCACAATGATGATTTCAATAATCTTACCACGAATATAATTCATGATTTGTCGATACATTTCATCGCCAACTTGCGTAGCCATTAAGCGCTCTTTAGGTAAGAACGAGGTAAAACTCGAGATTAATTCTTTCTTATCTTTTAAAAAGAAGAACACCATTAACGGTACTAAGATTAAATAAATCATTAACGCGACAATATCAGAAATAGAATTAAGTGAAGCTCTTAAGGCAACTTGTCCCCATTCAATTAATTTATCATTCACCGCTGATATTAAGGTTTCAATTTGCCCTGCATTGATTAAATCTGGATATTGTTCAGGAAGAGTCAGTAAATAAATTTGGCCTTGCGACACCATATAAGGCACTTCTTTTAACAAGTTACTACTTTGCTGCCATATAACGGGCATTAATCCTAAAATTCCCACTAAAGAAATACCAATAAATACTACAACAACTAAACTCACAGCAAATGTTCTTGATAAGCCTATATACATTAAGCGATGTACAGGTAGGTCTAATAAAAATGCAATGGCAATCGCAACAAATACTGGCATAAGTAAATTATTAAAGAAAAAAACAAATAAAAATGCACATAACAGTATAACCAGTAAAGTTACAGCATTAGGGTCAGAAAATTTACGTTTATACCATTGAGAAAATAATGAAACCATTTATATTACTTACCTATTTGATTTACGTGCGGTTAAAGGAAGTGTCATTCGCTTTTCGAATAAAAAGCTCAAGTGTGTTTTTTTCAAGCCAAGACTCATCATAGGTAAAGCCTTGTTTAGTTAATAATTTTGGAATATCTTTAATCGAACCTTGATCAGATATTTTTAATAAACAAAAGTCATCATTCGACATTTTTTTTAACAGTAATCTTAATTGTACTAAAGGCACCGGACATTTTTCAGATCTGGCATCATATTCATAGATCATAAGTACCTATTACTTAAAAAGTCATCAGTTAACAACATTGCCACTAAATAACGATAAACAAACCTTTTGTTTGATTATCTAATTTGCGACAATTGATTACAATCTTATTATATTATTTATTTTAATTTGATGAAAATAAATGCAGAGGTAAAATGAAAGAATTACCGATAACATCTAATTTGAAAGAGATTACCGCTTATAAAAAGAAACTTAATTGGGGTGATGTTCCAGCTATTTATCATATGGCGGCATCTTCGATTAGTGATATGGACGGCATTCTGACTCATGGTTTTGATAGTGCATACAAAGAACTATTTAACAAAAACAATTGGAACTATACACTTTTGGAAAGTACGAGTGATGGAAATGGCAACGTTACGGTCACAAAAAAACCACAAATAACCTTACAACATTATTATGATGAGCAAAATTATGAACTTCACTGTTTTCCGATAGTCGAAGGTGAACGGGTCTATGGAACATTATCACAACATCCATTATGTCCCTTTACACAATGGTCACCTGAAAAAATGCAAATGCTGTTTAGGATTAGTAGCTTAATTTCCTTTATAGTTTTTACTTTTAAAAACGGAGACCTAGCAGATTTAGCATTAATAAAGTACTCACATAAACGTGTTCAAGAATTAATACATGAACTCAGTAAATCATTTGAAATAGTCGATGTAATCGGATATTCCATTGCAGATTTTTGTAAAGAGCTCTATCGAAGAAGACCTAACTTCACCATAGCTGATTTACTTGATAACCTTGACCCAAATACGGAATAGTTAATTTGCCTTATCAACCTATATTTAAATTAAAGTCATTATTATTTGCTTGCGCATTAACCACATTACTGGCGAGCCCTTACAGTTTTTCTCAAGATAATAATAAAAACAAACTGCCCGAAATTGGCACGTCTGGCTTTAGTGTTTTATCAATAGATAAAGAGCGCCAAATTGGTGGTGCTATGATGCGTCATATTCGTGCTTCACAACCGCTAATTAATGACCCCGTTTTAAATGAATATATTAACGATTTAGGTAACCGTTTAGTCAAAAATGCTCAAGATGTAAATTACAGCTTTGAATTTTTTATTATTAGAAATAAAGAAATTAATGCCTTTGCTTTTTTTGGTGGGCATGTCGGTATTCATAGTGGTTTAATGACGCTCGCCGATACTGAAAGCGAATTAGCTTCAGTTATTGGCCATGAGATATCTCACGTTACCCAACGGCACTTAGCCCGAAGACTTGAGGCTCAAAGGAGAAATCAACCCCTAACAACCGCCGCAATGATTTCAGGTGTGTTACTTGCACTCGTCAATCCTTCTGTGGGCATGGCCGCATTAACAACGACAATGGCTGCATCACAACAATCAAGCATTAACTTTACTCGTGGCAACGAACAAGAAGCAGACCGCGTAGGCATAACGCTCTTAGCACAAAGTGGATTCGACCCCCAAGGTGCGCCAGATTTTTTTGGTAAAATGGCCACCAAGTATCGCTATACATCAAAGCCACCTGCCATGCTTTTAACGCATCCAGTGCCTGAGTCTCGTATAGCAGACGCACGTATCCGTGCTCATGGTTTAGAATCACGTCCTTCGGCGCCTAGCTTAGACTTCGCACTAGCAAAAGCACGTATTCAAGCTCGATACGAGTCAACACCCCAAGAAAATATTGCGACTTTTGAAGATGATATAAAAAAACAAAGCTATACTTATAAAGTAGCAGTTAATTATGGTTTAGCCCTTTCACTTTTTGAAAATAAAGATTATCAAGACGCTAAAAAAATCCTTGAAAAATTAATAAGTGATGATAAGAACAACCTATTTTATGCTGACGCGCTAACCGATGTTTACATTAAGACAAAAGAAATAGATAAAGCGCTAGTTATGCTCAATGAGCTAAACTTACTGATGCCTAACAACCAAGTTGTTACTTTAAACTATGCCAACGCTTTGCTTGAAAATGAAAAATTTTCAGCTGCGGAGGTTCTTTTACAAGACTTCCTATTAGTTAAGCCCGGTAACTTTATCGCTTATGACATTTTGACGACTGTCTATCAGAAACAGGATAAAAAAGCGCTGATGCATGCCACCAAAGGAGAAGTTTTCGCTCTTTTAGGCGCATATTCGCGCGCTGTTGATGAATTACAGACTGGCTATAATTTTACAGAAAATCAACCCATTGTCGAAAAACGTATTAAAGCACGAATTTTACAACTTCAAGATCAAGAACAAAAACTAAAAAGGCTATAATCCGGCATTACTTGCATTATCCGAATAGGATGAAGAACCTCTCATTCAAAAGATAAAGCAAATATAATTATTTACTTTTACACGCTATTGAGATTAAAACATGTTAACGATTTATCACAACCCTCGTTGTTCAAAAAGCCGTCAAACATTGACGTTGATTGAAGAAAATAATCAAGAAGTTTGTATTGTAGAATATTTAAAAAACCCCCTAGATGAATCTACCATCAGATTACTTTTATCACGTTTAAATGTTTCACCTATCGAGATGATGCGCACTAAAGATAATGCGTTTAAAGAACAGAACCTAGCGGGTGCTTCGGATGAACAGCTAATAACAGCAATGATGAATTCGCCTAAACTTATTGAACGTCCAATTGTGACTACGCAAACGAAAGCAATCATTGGTCGTCCTCCTGAAAACGTAATCACACTCTTTTAATTTTACTCTCTTTAATATTTTGGCGATAAATGTCTCGTCAATAGGATAACTTTCATGAATAAAACACAGCGATTCTCAACACCAACCCTAAAAAAAATCACCTTAAGTGGATATTTTTCTTTATTATTTTTTATGCCTCTTTGGCTGCTTTATTTAAACCCTTCACAAGGCTTGTCACCCATATTAAGTTTATGCCTATTTACCGTGCCACTTTTATTTCCATTAAAGGGGCTACTTGCTGGCAACCCATATACTTATGCTTGGTCAAGTTTTGTTGTTATGATTTATTTTTTACACAGCTTGACAACGTTATGGGTGTCTCCAGAAGACGTAGTATGGGCGTCATTAGAGCTGATATTTGCAACGACTATGTTTATTGGTGGGAGTTATTACGCTAAATATAGAGGTCAGGAACTAGGTTTGAGCATAAGAAAAGAAAAAGAAAAAACGTAACTCATCTGAGGGAACGCTATTGAAAAAATAGCGTTTCTATTTAAGGATTAACAGTGAAAAAAATTCTCTCTATTGCAATATTACTCTCTCTTTTATTTGCTTGTAACAATAATAGTGAATCAACTAAAATTGTTACAACGGATAATGAGGTGAAAATAGATCAAGCAGTAGAATTGGTTGTTTTTGCGCCGACAAGTGATATTACGAATATTATTTGGACGCAAACAGCTGGCGAGCCCGTTACTTTTTTAGCCTTCACAAGCAAGGTTATCGCTTTTACTCCTATCGTTGCAGGAGCATATAGCTTTAATGTTTCATTTGAACTTGCTGATGGTAGCAAAGAAAATCTGACTCATTCTATTACGGTATTCAGTGAACAAAGCCAAATTTCTGCTCGTTTAGGACATGCCACTCTAGAAGGCAGTAAAGTTTCATTAAGGGCTTCAATAACAAGCGAACTTTCAGTAAACACTTTAGTTTGGCAGCAAACCTCTGGACCAGAGGTTAATTTTACGGCCAAAAAAACCAATGGTGATTATGCTGTATTCTTTAATGCGCCAGAGGTCACTAAAGATACCTTATTAGAATTTACCGTGACTTCTGGAGCTTATAGCGACAAAGTAGCTATTCTTGTTGAAAAAGCAGACCTAATAGATACCGAATCAAAAGATACCGCTTATACCGAGCGTTTAGCCCATGTATTCCCGTTCGTTAAAAACTCTTCTTATGCCGATGTACTTGTTGACTGTGTTTATAGCAACAAAATAAATTTTAATAAAACCTGCTCGTTTGATACCCTACCTTTAATTGCCCACGATACAACCACACCGACAATTGACGACATAATGGATCGAGTAGTCGTTTCTCATTATTGGATGGGAGAAAGATTTAAGGCATTTCTTGAAAGTTTTGATCCAAACAATGATTTCAAAAACTTACTCAGAGCCAATACCGCCATTGTTATTTCTTATGATATCAGACCTTCATATTACTGGGTGGTGAGTGGCGCTATTCACTTAGATGCTAACTATTTTTGGTTAACACCCGACGAACGAGACACAATAAATCAGGCACCAGATTATAGAGCATCATTTGGTCGTGATCTCAATTTTGCAATGCCATGGCGTTATGTAAAAAACAACAATTACACTACAAATTATTTTTCTGAGAATGTCCGAACGACTCGAGAACCAGAGGATGTTTTATATAGTTTAACCGCTTTAATGTACCATGAACTTGCTCATGCAAATGACTTTTTCCCCAGTAGTGTTTGGTCAAGTTTAAACAGAAATGAACCGATTTTATCTGTGGCACAACGCATATCTGACAATACTGGATTTAAATCAGATCAACTTAAAAGTACACTACCATTGTTCGGTGATGAAATGTTAGCTTTAGCGCAAGTACGCTTTCATGGTGTGGACGCCACGGATACCCAAAAATCTTATCAGCCTAATGATGTCAGCACATTCTTTAGTCGCGAAAGTGCCCCGCAATTTTATAACTACTCAAGTATTCGTGAAGATTACGCCATGCTTTTTGACGGTTTTATGATGCAAACTCGTTTTGGTATTAGCCGAGATGTAGCCATAACAAACGCCCCAAAAAACACAACTGAACGTTATATCGTAAACTGGGGACAACGTGGACGCATTGGTGAAGAAAACATTAAACCTCGCGTATTATTTGCCGTAAGTCATATTTTACCTGAAGTAGCTGATGTACAAAGCCTAGTGGGTAATTTACCTGACCCTATCATGATGAATATGGGAGAAAGTTGGGATGATAATCTAACCATTAGCCCATTTACAAAAGAGCTGTCAGCACTGAAAAAAGTTTCAGCTCAGAAAACAGAAAGACGCTTTATTCAACATGAGTTTTATGAAAAACCCAGCCCTTTAAAATAAGATAGCTTTAATGAATGGAATAGTGATTTTACGCTGTTCTCTTATTGAAGCTTCGTCAAGCTCCCCTAGGGCTAAGATCAAGTGACTCATTTCACGTGATAAGTGACTAAGTAAATACTTAGCAACTTCATCTGTTAATAATAAACCGCGTTGCTGCGCCCTAAACTTTAACGCGATTAATTTTTCTTCGTCATCGAGGGGCTTTATTTGCTCTGTCATTCCCCATGACAATCGCGAAACGAGGTCCGCTAAACCTAGCTTCAATTGTGACACACTCTGGTCACCCGTAATGATTAAACGCTTGTTCTGCTCGATAACGCGATTAAACAAATCAAAAACTGCCCGTTGCCAAAGTTTATCACCTGCAATTAATTGCACATCGTCGAGGCAAATTAGATCGATATTTTCTAACCCGTCTAACACTTCAACTGACAACTGTTTTAATTCAGAAAACGATAAACAAAACGATGACAACCCCAATTTTTCAGCAAAAGTACAACTGGCATGTAACAAGTGTGATTTACCTACTCCAGACATGCCAAATAAATAAAAACTATTAACATGCGCTGATTCAACAACGTGGTTGCCAGCTTTGATAAATGACTTTAACTGTTCAGTTGCAGAGTAATTAGCAATACTTTGAAAACTTGAAAAGGTTTCATCATCGGGCAGTTGAACGGACAAGGTTAATTGAGAAGTGACTTTCACTATGGTTTCCAATAAAAAACAGGTATCGCATCAATCACTTTTTCTGCAAGTGGGTCAACAAAACGATCTAATTGCTTATTCAGTTTTAATGAAGCAATAAATGCTTGCCCTGAACTCTTTAATGCTAATTCAAAACGACGATTTTCACCTGAAGCATTGAGTAACTTAACTGACTTAACAGATGATAATTGTTCAAGGAATCGTTCAACTTCAATGAAAGTTTGCAATGATGAAATATTGGCAACATCAATAATATAATTATGATCAACATCACTATTTAGAGCGTATTTTTGATAAATTTTATCACTAATAAGCGAAAGTGCTTTTTGTAATAATTCATCAGGGGAATTGCCATAGCTAATATCACCAAAGATTTGTGCACCAATTTGATCACGATTGTAACCCTGGGCATCGGCAATAAAACTCCAATCTAATGCATATTGCTGTGTCTCTTTGGGGCACAGTAGACAATCGTCAACTTGCCCAAAATTGTCTTTTTTTGGCAATAAACTACTGTTTGATAAACGAATAATAATAATAGATTCTGGATTATAACGTTGTGAGCCTGCTTGGACTTGTGCGGCAAAGCGCCCCCACACATCAAAAGTTGAAATATTATTGACATCCGTTAAATCCATTAACGGCATTAAAATAGGTAGGCCTCTAAGTGTAGAAAATTGTTCGACTGTTATAGGTAAATTGTAAGTTATTGGTGAAGCGGTATTCTCAGAAAAAGATGAATGCGTTGCATTAGATATGGTCGTTCGCTGCAAACCATTCTCTTCCACGAGCCATAATAAGATTTGAGGCCGTAAACTTCCCCATATTGGTGCACTTGCTTGTTCAAACAGCTGATTAATTTTACTTTCATCAAAGGTAACTAAAAGTTCAGTCTTATCGGCGTTACGTTGATAACGATATTTAACAACATATCGATTGTAATTTCTCAGGCCTTCTTTTATGGCTGAGTTTGATAATAATGCTTGTTGACCACCAACTTTTAGCACAACAGCACCCATTGCTAGTTTCAATGCACGCTTCTGCTCTGAGTTGGTTTGTGAGCTTACTATAACCTTTGCGTTGTATAAGTTTTTAACTTCGACAGCCGGAGCCTGCACTGAAGCAAAGAAAAGACTTAAAGCAACAACTAATACAATGAAATATCTAAACATATTATTTAAGTTGACCATTTTTATATGTAAGATCTTATCATAGTGTTAATCAATTTAAATACTAATAAAAAATAATTTATTATAAAGATTTTCACCACGCCATTGCGCTGGTAGAATGCGCCATTAAAGTTCTTATGCTAATTAATTGAGGTTTCCCCCGTGAGCGAACAAAAACAGTCTCTAAGCTATAAAGATGCTGGCGTTGATATAGATGCAGGTAACGCCCTAGTAGAAAACATTAAAGGTGCGGTAAAACGTACAACTCGTCCTGAAGTGATGAGTGGTTTAGGTGGTTTTGGATCTGTATGCCGAATACCAACTGGTTATAAAGAACCTGTAATGGTTGCGGGAACAGATGGTGTAGGTACAAAATTACGCTTGGCTATTGATTTAAAGAAACATGACACGGTTGGTATCGATTTAGTGGCTATGTGTGTAAATGATCTCATTGTTCAAGGTGCTGAGCCTTTATTCTTCTTAGATTATTATGCAACAGACAAGCTTGATGTTGATGTTGCGTCAGCAGTTGTTGCTGGCATTGCTGATGGCTGTGTTTTATCAAACTGTGCTTTGGTTGGTGGTGAAACAGCTGAAATGCCAGGTATGTATCACAAAGGTGATTACGACATTGCCGGTTTTTGTGTGGGTATCGCTGAAAAGTCACGTTTAATTGATGGCACAAAAGTAGCTTCAGGCGACCAATTAATTGCTTTAGCCTCTTCTGGTGCACATTCAAATGGTTTCTCATTAATTCGTAAAGTATTAGAAGTAAACAAAACAGATACAAATGAGTTACTAAATGGTAAATCAATTGGTGACCATTTGATTGAACCAACCAAGATTTATGTGAAATCTGTTTTAGAATTGCATAAAGAAGTTGATATACATGCTTTATCACATATTACAGGTGGTGGCTTTTGGGAGAATATTCCGCGTGTACTTCCAGAAAGTGCACAAGCTATTATTGACGGTAACAGCTGGCAGTGGCCTGAAATTTTCAATTGGCTACAAGAGAAAGGTAATATTACGACGCACGAAATGTACCGTACCTTCAACTGTGGTGTTGGTATGATTATCGTAGTTCCTGCAGATGATCTTGCAAAAAGTATTGAAATTTTATCCGCTCATGGTGAAAACGCATGGCACATTGGCGAAATTGCTGATATGCAAACTGGCGCTGAACAAGTAGTGATCAATAAAGGTTAATTTTATGCCATCAAAGAACATACAAGCCAGCAATTTATCAAGTAATATTGTTGTGCTAATTTCTGGTGGCGGCACAAATTTACAGGCGATTATAGACGCCTGTAAATCTGCTGATTACCCAGGAAAAGTTGTTGGGGTTATTTCAAATAAAGCAGATGCTTATGGCTTAACTCGCGCTGAAAATTCAGGCATAGACCATTGTGTGCTTTCTCATAAAGACTTTGACAGTAGAGAAATTTACGACCAATCATTAATCAAGAAAATTGATTTATATCAGGCTGACATTGTTGTTTTAGCTGGTTTTATGAGAATATTAACACCACAGTTTGTACAGCATTACCAGGGTAAGTTAATCAACATCCACCCATCTTTATTACCTAAATACCAAGGTTTACATACGCACCAACGTGCCATTGATGCCGGAGATAATGAGCATGGTGTTAGTGTGCATTATGTTACAGAAGAACTCGATGGTGGTCCCGTAATATTACAAGCAAAAGTACCAATTTTTGAAGGTGATACCGCTGATGACCTGGCACTTAGAGTTCACGAACAAGAACATAGAATTTATCCTTTAGTGGTAAAATGGTGTTGTAATCAGCGCATTTCTATGCACAATGACACTGTACTTTTTGAAGGTAATGCACTGCCTGCTTCTGGTTATGCGAGTGATTAAATAAAATATTAAATGATGAGTTATAGGTAAATAAATGCTGAATAAATTATGTGGTATTGCTCTAGTATTAGTTGCTGGAAGCAGTTTAGTTTTCGCAAACGATACAACTAATATAAATACAGAACAATATGTTATTCAGCCTTTTACTGCCAAATATAACCTTATACGCTCAGCTGATATTGTTGGCTCCGCTTCGAGAACACTAGAATATATATCGCCACAACAAGCTAAATACAGCTATAAAACAGATATTGAGTGGTTAATATTTTCAGATAACCGTCAAGAAGTCTCCTTAGTAAATATAGACCTTCATAAAGTCACTCCTGTGCAATATGACTTTCAACGAGAAGGTACAGGGCCTGATAAAAACTACGTTTGGCAATACAACATTGCTGACAGCCTCGCTATAAACCTAAAAGAAAATACAAAGCTATCTGTTGATTTCCCTAGTAATATTCAAGACAAACTCAGTTATCACTTACAAAACCGCTTAAACTTAATTCAACATCCCGAACAAAAACTTTTTGTTTATCCCGTGATCAACCATTCAGGGAAAATAAAGAATTATGTTTATCAGTACGATGGCGAAGATGAATTAATGCTTCCCTTTGGTATGGTAAAAGCCATACGATTGAAAAGGGAAGTCATTGAAAAGAAAAAAGTGACTTACGCATGGTTCGCTCCAGAACTAAATTACTTGCTGGTTAAAATACAACAAATAAAATCTGATGTTGAACAATTTGATGCACAACTTACTTCCCTTGAAGTGCATTAACTTCAGTACTCAATAGCTCTTGTCCTGAAGCAATAGACTCACCTAAACAAAATAAATGCCATTGACCTTTTGTCATCTTGTGCCATGTTTCATTATTGGTTAATGGTTGCGTAGCAATAACACTGACAACATCACTTTCTGTAGTTTCTTCTGTGAAATTAATGACCACTTCTGCATCAATTAAGCTCGCTTTACCAAAAGGAGCTCTTCGAGTTATCCAATGTAAGTGATTGGCACAATAAGCAAATAGATACTCGCCATTCGTAATATTGACATTAAAAACACCCAGTATATTTATTCTCACACTTAGCTGAGCAATATACTGAAACAATTCCACTGCAGGTGGTTCTTGAACAGCAAATTTGAAATGAAGTTGATCTAAAATCCAACAAAAAGCGTGTTCGCTGTCAGTTGCGCCAACAGGGATATGCAACTTAACAGGAAGTTCCTCTTTAACATTTTTTAACTGGCCATTATGCGCATAAGTCCAATGTTTCCCCCACATTTGACGAGTAAATGGATGCGTATTCTCCAAGGAAATCCCCCCTGAGTTAGCTTGACGAATATGACAAATAACCGCTTCACTTTTTATCGGGTAGTTTGTTACTAATTGAGCAATAGGCGATTGCGCACTTGGTAATGGATCTTTAAAACTACGGCAACCTTTCCCTTCATAGAAAGTAATTCCCCAGCCATCTTTATGGGGCCCTGTGTTACCACCACGCTGCATTAACCCGCTAAAGCTAAAACAAATATCAGTGGGTACGTTCGCACTCATGGCCAATAGTTCACACATAAATTAATTTCCGAATAGATAATTGCGGTTATTATCCTATAAATAAGGGAACAACGATAAATATATTTGTAATTTATCGAACATAGATTTAAGCTAAAATAATGGTCAGACCTCTTTATTTTTATCGTGAGGTTTTTATTTCAAAAAAGGAAAATTAATGGAACAATTTACTTGGTTCATTTATGCCATTATCTTAACGGGTTTTATGGCATACACCCGTGCTGCGCTCTCAACGTTTACTTTAAGTTTTGCAGCATTAATGGCGCTTGGCACTATATTTGACGCACTGTCATTTTTCAGTTGGATAATATTTGCACTTATTGCCCTTCCCCTCAATATCTCTGACTTTAGAAAGCAGTATATTAGTCAGCCTCTGCTCAAAATGTTTAGATCTATTATGCCGCAAATGTCTAAAACGGAGCAAGAAGCCATAGATGCTGGTACCACTTGGTTTGAGGCCGAACTGTTTCGTGGCAATCCTGATTGGAAAAAACTTCATAATTATGAAACACCACGGTTAAGTGTTGAAGAGCAAAGTTTTTTAAATGGTCCGGTAGAAGAAATTTGTAAAATGACTAATGATTGGCAAACTACCCATGTAGATGCTGATTTATCACCTGAAGTTTGGCAGTTTTTAAAAGATAATAAGTTCTTTGCGATGATTATCAAAAAGAAATATGGTGGTTTAGAATTCTGTGCCTATGCACAATCTCGAGTTTTACAAAAACTATCAGGTGTCAGTGCCGTTTTAGCAAGTACTGTTGGGGTACCTAACTCTTTAGGCCCTGGTGAATTATTGCAACTATACGGAACAAAAGAACAACAAGACTACTACCTTCCTCGTTTAGCGGTTGGTGATGAAATTCCTTGTTTTGCACTGACAAGTCCAGAAGCAGGTTCAGATGCTGGTGCAATACCAGATGAAGGTATTGTCTGTCACGGTGAGTTTGAAGGTAAAGAAGTACTTGGTATGAGATTAACTTGGGACAAACGCTATATAACGTTAGCTCCTATTGCTACGGTACTTGGCTTAGCTTTTAAGCTTAAAGACCCTGGTAATTTACTTGGCGATACGGTCGACTTAGGTATTACTTGTGCATTGATCCCGACAGACCTTGACGGTATTATTTGTGGTCGTCGACATTTCCCATTAAATATCCCTTTTCAAAATGGTCCTACTCAAGGTAACGGTGTCTTTGTCCCACTTGACTTTATTATCGGTGGCGCTGAAATGGCAGGTCAAGGCTGGCGTATGTTGATGGAGTGCTTATCTGTTGGTCGTGCTATTACATTACCGTCTAATAGTGCAGGCGGGATCAAGTCAATAGCACTTGCTACAGGTGCTTACAGTCGCATTCGTCGTCAATTTAAATTACCGATTGGTAAAATGGAGGGCATTGAAGAACCCCTTGCTCGAATTGGTGGTAATGCTTATTTAATGGATGCAGTAACAACCATGTCTACGGGGGCGATCGATTTAGGTGAGAAGCCTTCTGTTATCTCTGCAATCGCCAAATACCATTTAACAGAAAAAATGCGCGTTTGTGTTAATGATGCAATGGACATTCATGGGGGTAAAGGTATTTGCATGGGTGAAGGCAATTATCTTGCTCGCGGTTATCAAGGTGCGCCAATTGCAATAACCGTTGAAGGTGCAAATATTTTAACACGTAGCTTAATTATTTATGGCCAAGGAGCTATCCGTTGTCACCCTTACGTATTAGCTGAATTAGAAGCAGCAAATCAAACAGATGATGAAATAGCACTAAAAGAATTTGATCATGCCTTATTTGGCCATATCGGCTTCGCCATTAGCAATGTGGTCCGCAGTATATGGTTTTCAATCACGGGTGCACGGTTACTGAGAACACCTTTTAGTGATCAAACTTCTCGTTACTATCAACTCCTTACTCGCTTTAGTAGTAACTTAGCGATGTTATCAGACATCTCAATGCTGACATTAGGTGGAGACTTAAAACGAAAAGAAAGAATTTCAGCACGTTTAGGTGATGTTCTCAGCCATTTATACTTGTCGTCAGCAAGCTTAAAGCGTTATAACGACGAAGGCCGTCAGCAAGAAGACTTACCTTTACTACAATGGGCTGTTGAAGATAGCTTATATGAAACACAACAAGCTATTGATGCGTTAATCAGTAATTTCCCCAGTAAAATAGTCGCTACTTTCCTTAGAGCGATGATTTTCCCAATAGGGACTTGGTTAAATAAACCCTCTGATATAACCGACCACAAAGTTGCACAAATATTACAAACCCCCTGTAAAGCGCGTGAGCGTTTAGGACAAGGTCAATATTTAACTCGAGAACCAGAAAATGTTTTAGGGCAGCTTGAGCAAACGTTAGAAGACATTATTGCGTGTGAGCCTGTCTTTAAAAAGGTTTGTCAGGCTATAGGCGTTGATCTACCTTTTTACAAACTTAATGAAGTTGCCCAAAAAGGCTTAGACGCTAATGCAATTAATAAAGTAGAAGCAGCGTTATTATGCAAAGCTGAATTAGGTAGAAAAGCAGCTATTGATGTTGATGATTTTGATTCAAAAGAGCTTAGAGCAAAGACATTGAGTCTTTAAGTTATGATCAGGGGTTAACCTTGATGTGACCATAATGGCCTAAATGTAGGTAATCATTATTTTTATACCGTATAAATGAGCCCAATTTTCTATTGGGCCTTTTTTATTAATACCCCCTACTATTTATTTTTTACTTTTATTCTCCCTATTGATAACACCCATATTACGATATTCTTCGTTAGTAGATTGAATTTTCCCTAAAAATAAGTTAAATTTATGTTAATTAGAATTATACGACTTAAATAATATGTTTTTGACTAAGGAAAGCCCCACAGTAAAACGACGGAGTAAAGGTGAGCAAACTCGTTTACTAATATTACAATCAGCAACTGAAGTGTTAGCAAAAAATGGCATAAAAGGCACTACACATCGTGCTATTGCTAACAATGCAAATATTCAACTCTCACTTACAACCTATTATTTTAAAGATATACAAGAATTAGTTCATCAAGCATTTACACTGTGTTCTTCACAAATAACAGCGAAAACAAGTTTAGCTTGGCAGCCCGCTATTGATTTATTATCGGGTATAAATAAAACAACTTTACGTAAATTAAGTGAAAAAGAAAATTTACGTGAAAAACTTTCAGAGATGATCACTCAACAATTAGTAAAAAGTATTATTAACTCTCCCGTAGAACTTACCGTACAACAATTACTATTCTCTGAAGTCCAAGTTAGCCCACAATTACATGCCTTAGCTGAAATGCATCGAGAAACATTACTCGCACAATTTATTCGTTTATGTGAATTTTTTAATGTGCGCGATGCTCAAATTGATGCTGATATTATGCTAACGGTCTTCACACAGCTTCAATATCGCAACGTCGCCATACCATCGGAAACATTAGCATTTCAAAACATTCATGCGACGGTAACCCGGGTTATTGGCAATATAATGAACTTGAAAGGCTAAGCAATTTTTCACTTAGCGAGAAACTCTTTGATTAGCTTTGTACAAAGGTAGATATTGATGTAAATTAGTTTTATCTGGTCGTACCAATAAAACTATAAGACCCATTATCAACATTAAGGTTACCCATGGCTTACAATGCAATTATCACGAAACATCATCAGTATTTTGATACAAATATCACTCGGGATATTTCATGGCGTAAACAACAATTACAAGCAATAAAAAAACTTGTTATTGAAAATGAAGACGAACTATTAAAAGCGTTGCAAGAGGATCTGGCAAAACCAACACTCGAAGCATGGATCACTGAAATATCGTATGTAACGAGTGATGTTGATCATGTCTGCAAGCACCTCAATAGTTGGGCAAAGCCCACACGTGTTAGTACTCCTATAGTTACACAACCTGGCAAGTCTTTTATTAAACCAGAGCCACAAGGTACAGTATTAATTATTGGCGCATGGAATTATCCACTTCAATTAGTACTTGCTCCTTTAATTGCCGTTATTGCTGCTGGTAATTGTGCCGTGCTCAAACCATCAGAACTTGCTCCTGCGATGTCCGCACTTATCAGCAAGCTCGTTCCTCAATATTTGGACAATAAAGCAGTCAGTGTGGTTGAAGGAGGGGTAACAGAAACAACCGAGCTACTCACCTTACCTTTCGATCACATTATGTATACCGGTAATGGTCAAGTGGCTCGTATTGTGATGGCCGCAGCAGCAAAAAACTTAACCCCTGTAACATTAGAGCTTGGCGGAAAAAGCCCCGTTTATGTCGACGAAAGTGCCGATTTAAAAATAACAGCACAGCGCATAGCTTGGGGTAAATGGATGAATGCAGGACAAACCTGTATTGCTCCTGATTATTTATTAGTAAAAGAAAGTCTGCTTGAACCGTTAACACTTGCCTTAAAAGAACAAATAATATCAATGTTTGGTGAAAACCCTAAAACCAGCAAAAGTTATGGCCGCATTATTAATCAACGTCATTGCCAGCGTATTGCTTCTTACTTCACTGATGGCGAAGTAATTGCGGGTGGTGAAAGCGACATTGAAAGTTGCTATATTGCACCAACTATCATTATTAACCCCTCTTTAGATAGTCCTTTAATGACAGAAGAGATATTTGGCGCTATTTTACCTATCGTCACTATTGCAGATTTTGATGAAGCAAAATCATTTGTTAAACAAAGAGAAAAACCACTTTCTGCTTATATTTTCAGCCGTAACAATGTTCAAATAGCGCAATGGATAAATGAAATAAGTTCAGGTAGTCAGTGTATTAATGATGTTATTATGTTCAATGCAGTACCTGACTTACCCTTTGGTGGTACTGGCCCTAGCGGCATAGGACAATACAGTGGTAAAGCAGGGTTTGATAACTTTAGTCATTTAAAATCGGTGCTAAAAAGACCGTTTCTAAAAGATTTACCAGTACGTTTTGCCCCTTATTCCCAATGGAAACTTAAATTTTTGCGTTTTATCCGATAAAGATCCATCTTAATATTTCCTCGGAGAATGATGTTGCCAAAAAATTGATAAATTTTTATTGCTAGCCTAGGAGATATTTATATTTCATCCAAAAGATAAAAACCTTTTACAGAATACTGTAAAAGGTTTTTTATTGACTATATGATCAAAAGCTAAGTTTTACAAAAACGATAATAACTCTTCATCTAATTGCATTAACGTTTTAGGATCAGCCATCATTGTTACAGATAACGATTTAGTTCTTGGTAACATACGCTCAAAGTAAAACTCTGCCGTTTTAATTTTTGCACGGTAGAAGTCTCTATTTTCAACATCTGTAGCGAGCTTTTCATAAGCCGCTTGCGCCATTTGAGCCCAGAAGTATGCCATTACAACGTAACCAGAAAACATTAAATAATCAACCGATGCAGAGCCTATCACATCACGGTTTTTCTTTGCCTTAATGGCTAAACTTACGGTGTTTTTCTGCCAGCTAGCCACCGCTTTACTCAATGGCCAAATAAACTTATTCATTTGACGCTTATGAGGATTACTCGAAATCATACTCTTGTCTTTACAAAAGCTTAGAATTTCCATAGTAAAATGTTTTAAATACTTACCACGGTTCAATAATATTTTACGACCAAGTAAATCAAGCGCCTGAATACCCGTTGTTCCTTCATATAAAGTAGAAATACGTGTATCACGAACAATTTGCTCCATGCCCCACTCTTTAATGAAGCCATGACCGCCAAATATTTGTAAACCATGATTAGCACTTTCAGAACCTAATTCTGTTAAAAATGCTTTTAAAATTGGCGTAATAAAACCTAAGCGATTATCTGCTTTTCGGCGTTGCTTATCATCTTTTAACATTTGAATGTCATCAACCAATTTCGCCGTATAATAAATCATTGCACGGCCACCTTCAGTGATCGCTTTTTGCGTCATCAGCATTTTACGAACATCAGGGTGAACAATAATAGGGTCAGCAACTAGTTCAGGGTTCTTAGTACCGGTTAATGAACGCATAGACAAACGTTCTTTTGCGTAAATCAAAGAATTTTGGTACGCAAGTTCAGCGGCACAAATACCTTGTAACGCTGTACCAACACGTGCTGTATTCATAAAGGTAAACATACATAATAAACCTTTATTTTCTTCACCTATGAGAACACCTTTGGCGTTATCAAAGTTTAAGACAGCAGTAGCTGAACCTTTAATACCCATTTTTTCTTCAATTGACCCACAAACAACATTATTACTTTCACCAACATTACCCTGCTCATCAACCTGCATTTTAGGTACGATAAACAATGAGATACCACGAGTACCTTTTGGTGCATTAGGTAATCTTGCTAAAACAATATGAACTATATTTTCAGTTAAGTCGTGTTCACCCGCTGAAATAAATATTTTGGTGCCAGTGATGTTAAACGTACCATCATCGTTTGGCTCAGCTTTGGTTTTTACTTGGCCTAAATCTGTACCACATTGTGGTTCAGTTAAACACATAGTGCCTGTCCAAGTACCTTCGGTAAGTTTAGTTAAATATATTTCTTTCTGTTGTTTTGTACCATGAAGTTGCACGGTATCCATTGCACCATGGCTTAAACCAGGATACATAGCCCACGACCAGTTTGCCGTGCCCATCATCTCTGATTTTACCATGCCTAAAGAAGCAGGAAGGCCTTGTCCGCCATGTTCAATGGGATGAGACAAACTCTGCCATCCACCTTCAACATATTTCTTATAAGCTTCTTTAAAGCCTTTAGGTGTCGTTACTTTACCATTATCAAAAGTACAACCTTCTTTGTCGCCACTTTGATTAATAGGTAACAATTCATTTTCACAGAATTTTGCACACTCTTGGAATATCGCATCAACCAAGTCAGGTGTCGCTTCTTCAAATTCTGGATACTGCTTATAGTGGTCATAATAATTAAAGACATCTTCAAATAAAAATTTCATGTCTGTGAGCGGTGCTTTATAACTGAGCATGTATCTCTCCAATGCTTTTTAAACTATTTATTTAACTTCTTTCGAATATAACAGAAAAACAACTGGTCATACCACTGTTTTTTTACTAATAAAGACTTATATATTAAGAAATAGGGCTTAAGTGTAGAAGATAACGGAATTTATTGAACAAAATAACGTAAGAAAATTAGTTTTGAAGTTTTGAAGTTTTGAAGTTTTGAAGTTTTGAAG